>NZ_JBHZDA010000001.1:27195-114728 GCF_042755665.1 Streptomyces sp. NPDC059142 | reverse complement strand
CCTCGCACCAGACTCCTCGCTTTGCGCGGGCCCGCTGCCCCCGCGACTCGCATCCGCCCCGGCCTCCGGCCCCGCCGCCCCGCCCCCCCGCGGGGGGGCGAGGACGCGTGACGGCCGTACGCGGTGGGGCGGTTACGCGGTGACGGTCTCCGCGAGGACCGCCTCGGCGTCCAGCGTCGTACCGACCGCCTGGATCACCGCGGCGATCTTGAAGGCTTCCTGGACCGTCTCGCGGTCCATGCCCGCCGAGCGCAGCACCTGCTCGTGCGAGTCGAGGCACTGGCCGCAGCCGTTGATGGCGGAGACGGCGAGCGACCACAGCTCGAAGTCGTCCTTCTCCACGCCCGGCCTGCCGATGACGTTCATCCGCAGTCCGGCGCGGAGCGTCCCGTACTCCGGGTCCGACAGCAGGTGCCGGGTCCGGTAGAAGACGTTGTTCATCGCCATGATCGCGGCGGCCGACTTGGCGGCGGTGTACGCCTCCGCGCTCAGGTTCTCCCTGGCCTCCGGCTCCAGCTCGCGCAGCACGCGCGGGGAGCGCGAGGCGATCGCGCAGGCCAGCACCGTGCCCCAGAGCCGCTGCTGCGACAGCTCGCTGTTGCCGATGACCGAACCGAGGTTCAGCTTCAGGTCCTTGGCGTACTCCGGCAGCGCCGACTTCAGCTCATCGAGTGACATCCGCGCTCACTCGCCCGACAGGAGCTTGACGGGGTCGAGCGTCGTCTCGCCCTTGGTCCAGTTGCACGGGCACAGCTCGTCGGTCTGGAGCGCGTCCAGGACCCGCAGGACCTCCTTGGGGTTACGGCCCACGGAACCGGCGGTCACCATCGTGAACTGGATCTCGTTGTTCGGGTCCACGATGAAGACGGCGCGCTGCGCGAAGCCGTCCTCGCCCTCGATGCCCAGGTCGCGCATCAGCTCGTGCTTGGAGTCCGCGAGCATCGGGAAGGGCAGGTCGGTCAGGTCCGGGTGGTCCTTGCGCCAGGCGTGGTGCACGAACTCCGAGTCGCCGGAGAAGCCGAGGATCTGGGCGTCACGGTCGGCGAACTCGTCGTTCAGCCGGCCGAAGGCCGCGATCTCCGTCGGGCACACGAAGGTGAAGTCCTTGGGCCACGCGAAGACGACGCGCCACTTGCCTTCGTACGTCTTGTTGTCGATCGTCGCGAACTCCTTGCCGCTCTCCAGCGAGACGCAGGCGGTCAGTTCGTACGAGGGGAACTTGTCACCAACAGTGAGCACGTGCTCTCCTTGCAGGGGAGGAAAGTACCTTTTGAGGCTTTCCAGGGGGTTGGGCTTATCACTGATGGTGGCACATTCGGTATTGATCACGGAAATAGCTAGACTCGGTCGCCGTGATCGGAGGTACCTATCAGTGGCCGTCGTACCAACTCCCCAGCGGGGGAAACAGCCCAGCCTGTCCCAGTTGCGCGCCTTCGCGGCCGTCGCGGAGCATCTCCACTTCCGGGACGCCGCGGCCGCCATCGGGATGAGCCAGCCCGCGCTCTCGGGCGCGCTCTCCGCGCTGGAGGAGGTCCTCGGCGTCCAGCTCGTGGAGCGTACGACCCGTAAGGTGCTGCTCTCCCCGGCGGGCGAACGGCTCGCGGAGCGCGCCGCCGCCGTCCTGCGCGAGGTGGGCGCGCTGCTGGACGAGGCCGAGGCGGTACGTGCCCCCTTCACCGGGGTACTGCGGCTCGGGGTCATCCCCACCGTGGCGCCGTACCTGCTGCCGACGGTGCTGCGGCTGGTGCGGGGGAGCTACCCGGACCTGGATCTCCAGGTGCACGAGGAGCAGACCGCGTCCCTGCTCGAAGGGCTGACCACGGGCCGCCTCGACCTGCTGCTGCTCGCCGTACCGCTCGGCCAGCCCACCGTCACCGAACTGCCGCTGTTCGACGAGGACTTCGTTCTGGTGGCCCCGGACGGCCACCCCCTGGCCGGCCGCCACGACCTGCCGCGCCAGGCGCTGCGCGAGCTTCCCCTGCTGCTCCTGGACGAGGGCCACTGCCTGCGCGACCAGGCCCTGGACATCTGCCGCGAGGCGGGCCGCACGGACGGCATCCCCGCGACGACCACCGCGGCGGGCCTCTCCACCCTGGTCCAACTCGTCGCGGGCGGACTGGGCGTGACGCTGCTGCCCCGTACCGCCGTCCAGGTCGAGACCGGCCGCAGCGGGCGGCTGGCCACCGCCTGCTTCGAGGCTCCGGCCCCCTCGCGCCGTATCGCGCTGGCCATGCGCACGGGCGCGGCCCGCGGCGAGGAGTTCGCGACGTTCGCGGAAGCGCTCAGGACCGCGCTGCGGGACCTTCCCGTACGGGTGGCCACGCCCCGGCCCGTACGGGACGACACCCCGCCCGCCGCGCCGCCCCACCCCGTACGGGACGCCCCTCAGGGCCCCGTACCGGGGCAGCGGCGGGCCTCCGGCAGGCTCTGAGCCGCCGGGGCCCCGTCATTCGGCGCGCAGGCCGTCCGGCCGGGTCAGCCGCCACAGCGCGGGCAGCGTGGCCACCGTCACCAGCAGAACGGCCCCCGCGCCCGCGCCGGCCAGCGGCAGACAGGACCACCATCCGGTGTACGGCTTGTCCATCAGGTCCAGCATGACGACCCCGAGGACCAGCCCGCCCGCCATCGCCAGCACCGTGCCGATCACCACCGGGACGGCGGTCTGCCAGAGCACCGACCACGCGAGGGTGGAGCGCCGGGTACCGAAGGCCGCCAGGACCGACAGCAGCCGCGCCCGCTCGCGCAGTTGCTCGATCTGCGCGACCAGCAGGGAGAGCGCGACCACCGCCATCGTCGCCGTACCGGCCGCCAGCAGCGCCGTCCCCGCGGTGTCGAACGCCTTGTCCCGTTCGACCACCTGGGCGCTCGACACCCGCAGGGACAGGTCCACCCGGGCGGCGGCGTCCCGTACCCGCTCCTCGGCGGCGGGGCTCCGGTCGGCCATCCGCACCATCGCGCGGGTCCGCCCGTCGGCCATCAGCCGCGCGTCCACCGCGGAGGGGGTGGCGAGGATGCCCGTCTGAGGGTCGCCGTGCGGGCCCCGCAGCGCCCGCACGGTACGGGCCGACGCGGGCAGGGTCCACAGCTCGGGCCGCGCGCCGCGCATATCGGAACGGGTGTCGAGGTCGACCGGCTCGCCGGGGCGGGCCGTCCGGTCGGCCCAGTCGTTCTGCTCCGCGTTCCCGGGGATGTGCGCGACGAAGGTGTCCCCGTCGCGGCAGGACGGCAGCGCCGCCACTTGGCGCAGGCCCGCGCAGGAGGCGACCGTCAGGCTGCTGATGGGCCGGCTCCCTCCTTCCGGTACGGGTCCCGGCCGCGCCACGTACGTCTCGATGAGGGCGAGGACCGTCCGTACCTCGGGCAGCGCCTCCAGACGGCCGGTCAGCCGGGCGGCCAGCGCCGGATCTCCGTACGGGGCGTCGACGGCGAGGAGCGAGCGGACCGTGTCCTCGTCGGTGGCCCCGCGGAAGCCCTGGTGGACGCCCGCGAACAGCATCTGGAGCGCGACGGCGCCCGCGACCGCCACGGTGATCCCGCTCACCGCGCGCGCCGCCGCACCGCCGCCGAGCTGGAGCCGGCGCACGGCGAGCTGCCAGGACACCGGGCCGCCGCCGCGCAGCCGGGCCACCGACGCGTCGACCAGCCAGGGCAGCAGCGCGGTCAGCCCGATCAGCAGCAGGGCCGCGCCGACCGCGACCGGATACGGGTCGACATACGCGTGGTCGTCCCCCGGGAGGCGCTCGGCGTCCACGGACGTCCGCGTCCGGATCAGCACGGCGAGCCCCACGGCCGGGAAGAGCAGCCGCCACCAGAGCCGCCGACGCCGCTGCCCGGCGCCCCGGACGACGCCCAGGGGTTCGATGGTGACCGCGCGCAGCGCGAGCAGCGTCACGGCGACCGCCAGCGCCGGTACGGCCACCACGATCAGCGCGGCGACGGCGGGGACGGGCACGATGTCGGCGGGGAACGCGCTGAGGTTCCACACCTGGACCCCGCCCGCGAACCGCCGCAGCAGCAGGAAGAGCACGCCGCCGGTCAGCAGCCCGAGGACCGCGCCGAACAGGGCCTCCCCGGCGGCGATGCGCCGGGTCGTCCCGATGTCGGCGCCCACCAGCCGCAGCGCGGCGAGCCTGCGGTCCCTGCGCTCGCCGCCGAACCGGACGGCGGTGGCCATGAAGACGGTCACCGGCACGAGCAGGACGACACAGATCAGGGTGATCAGCGTCATCAGCACGGCGTCCGCTTCCTCCGGGGCGGTGTCGAAGCCGTAACCGGCCGTCCGCTGACCGCCCTTGGCAGGAGTGACGGTGTCGCTGCCCGCGTAGAAGAGGAGTTCGGAGGGGTCGGTCAGACCGCGCTCGCCGATCGTGGCGACGACCCGGTGGCCGAGGCGCTCCGTCAGCCGCGCGCCGTCCGGCGAGGCGAGCAGGTCCCGCAGGGCGGGGGAGACCGCCATGTCGCCGGGGCCCGGCAGTTCGGCGACGCCGGGCGGCACCGGCGGGTGGGCGCCGTCGGGGCGGAGCAGTTGGCCGCGGACGGTGTCGCCGCGGTACTCGTTGGTCACGTCGAGACGGACGAGCGTGGCGTCCGTAGGGGGGACCGGGGAGAGGGACGTGACGTCGGCGGGGGCGCGGGCGTTCTCGCGCTCGGCCCGCGCGCCGATCACCTGCGGTACGGACGCGGCGAAGAGGAGCAGGGCGACCCCGAGGCCGACCCCGAGGGCGGTCAGGGTGGTACGGGTCCACCCCTCGCGCCCGCCGGCCGCGGCGAACCGTACGCCCATCGCCAGATCGCGCGCCCAGCGCACCGGACGACCCGGGGGAGCGGGCGGGGACGCGGGGCGGGGCGGGGACGCGGGAGGGCTCTGGACGGTCATCCCGCGGGGTCCTGGCGGTACGCCGGGGCGGGTTCCGGGGCGTGCGCGGGCGCGTGCACCGGGTCGTGCGCCCTGCCGTCGCGTACGACGACCTCGCGGTCCGAGTACGCGGCCACCCGCGCCTCGTGGGTGACCAGGACGACGGCCGCGCCGGTCGATCGGGCCGCCTCGCTCAGCAGCTCCATCACCCGCTCGCCGTTGAGGGAGTCGAGCGCCCCGGTCGGCTCGTCCGCGAAGATCACGCGCGGTGCGGTGACCAGGGAGCGGGCGACCGCGACGCGCTGGCTCTGGCCGCCGGACACCTCGGCGGGCCGCTTGGCCGCCACGTCGGCGACCTCCAGCCGCTCCAGCCACTCCAGCGCGGCGCGCTGGGCGTCCTTGCGCCGGGCGCCGGCCAGACGCAGCGGAAGCGCCACGTTCTCCGCGCAGGTCAGCTCCGGTACGAGCTGCCCGAACTGGAAGACGAAGCCGAACTCGGTACGGCGCAGGGCGGAGCGCTCGGCGTCGGCCAGGGCGGTCAGGTCGCGGCCCCGGTAGGTGAGGGTGCCCGAGTCGGGGCGGACGATCCCGGCGAGGCAGTGCAGCAGGGTCGACTTGCCGGAGCCCGAGGGGCCCAGGACGGCGACGACCTCGCCGGGGCCGAGCGAGAACGCCGCCCCGTCGAGGGCGGCGGTCGCGCCGTACGTCTTGCGCAGCGCGCGGGCGACGAGCAGGGGGCCCGCGCCGGCGGATGTCATGGCCCGACCTCGGCGGCGAGCCGGTCCAGCCGGGCCGCGACCAGTTCGAGCCAGCGCAGATCGGCTTCGAGGTGGAAGAGCGCGTGGTCGCAGATGAGCTGGTCGGCGAAGTCGCCGTCGCGCTTGCGGGCGGTCAGCTCGCGCATCATCCGCAGATGCTCGGCGCGCTGGGTGTCGAGCAGGCTCTGGGCGCTGCGGCCGGTGAGCAGCGCGATGACGACCTTCGTGTAGAGGGTCGACTGGAGGTACGGCTGCGGGCTCTCCGGCCGGTCGAGCCACTGCTCGACATCGGTGACCCCGGCGTCGGTGATGGCGTACCGCTTGCGCTCGGGGCCGCCGCCGCTCTCGACGCCGTCGACGGCGACGAGCCCGTTCTTCAGCAGCCGGGACATGGTCGAGTAGACCTGTCCGTAGTGGAGGGGGCGGTCCTGGCCGAACTGGTCGTCGAAGGCCCGCTTGAGGTCGTAGCCGTGGCGTGGCCCCGACTCCAGGAGTCCGAGGAGGGTGTGGCCGATTGACATGGACCGCACTCTACAGCGTGTGTATAGCGCGGCCTCTGGGCCGGGAGGCACCCGGTCCCCGGCCCCCGGGGCGGGGTCGCCGGTACGGTGCGGGGCCCGAGGAGCCCCGTACCGCCTACTCGGCCTCCCGGGCCTCCCGGGGATCCCCTGGCTCCTGCCGTGCCTTGGGCGGGCGGCCCCGGCGCGGGATCGGGGCCGCGTTGCCAGGGAGCCGGCCCGCCTCGCCCAGGGCGCGGCGGAGCAGGAACTCGATCTGCGCGTTGGCGCTGCGCAGCTCGTCGGAGGCCCAGCGCGCCAGCGCGTCGTACACCGTCGGGTCCAGGCGCAGCAGCACCTGCTTGCGCTCCGGCCGGCCGCCGGGCGCGCGGCCCCGCGCGGCCGCCGGTTCGGGTCCCTGCTCGCCCCCGGTCACTGGTAGAGCGTGCCCGTGTTCACGACCGGCTGCGCGGCGCGGTCCCCGCACAGGACGACGAGCAGATTGCTCACCATCGCCGCCTTGCGCTCCGAGTCCAGCTCGACGATGTCCTGTTCGGTGAGGCGGGTCAGCGCCGCCTCGACCATGCCGACCGCGCCGTCCACGATCAGCCGGCGGGCCGCGACGACGGCGCCCGCCTGCTGGCGCTGGAGCATCGCCGAGGCGATCTCGGGCGCGTACGCGAGGTGCGTGAAGCGGGACTCGATGATCTGGACCCCGGCCGCCTCCACCCGGGCGTGCAGCTCGACGGCGAGCTTCTCGGTGATCTCCTCGGCGTTGCCGCGCAGCGAGAGCCCGGCCTCCTCGTGGGCGTCGTACGGGTACTCGATGGCGATGTGCCGTACGGCCGCCTCGGTCTGCGTGGAGACGAACTCCAGGAAGTTGTCCACCTCGAACGTGGCCCGCGCGGTGTCCTCGACCTTCCAGACCACGACCGCCGCCAGCTCGATCGGGTTGCCGTAGGCGTCGTTGACCTTGAGGACGGCCGTCTCGTGGTTCCGTACCCGCGTCGAGATCTCGGTGCGGGAGGTCAGCGGGTTGACCCAGCGCAGTCCGTCGGTACGGATCGTGCCGCGGTAGCGCCCGAAGAGCTGGACGACCCGTGCCTCGCCCGGCGCGACCATGTTCAGCCCGCCCATCGCGAAGAGCGCGCCGATCGCGACCAGGACACCGAGGATGATCAATACCGCCTTCGCGCCGCCCGAGCCGGCCGCGGCGCCCGCGACGACCAGGACCACGCCGACGACGACACCGACCAGGCCGAGGAGGAGCGCGAGCCCGCCGCCGATGCTGTGCGCCGGGAATTCCCGCACCTGTGGCTCGGGGATCTCCGGAGCGCCGTCGGGGGTTCCCGCGGTGTCCGGTGCGCCGGGTGTGCCGGTACTCGTGCTGGTGGAGGCCATGTTCGTTCCCCGTTTCCGATCCGTCCCGCCGAGTGGCGGTCGCTATCAATGTGATTACACATTAACCCATCCGGCAACCCTTTGGCGCTCAGAGGAGTCGGTTCCAGTGGGATGGGTGCTGATTGTCACGTCCCAAAAGACCGGATCGGTTGGCCTTTGTCACAGGCACCGGTGTTAGCTTTCTGAGCTGATTCCGGTGGGGGAGCGCCGTGAACGAGTCCGTACGGACGACCCGACAGGTGACCTGACACGAGAGCGGAGCGACACGGCGATGGGCCGAGCGGACGAGAGACTGGCCCGGCAGCGCGACGCGCGCCGGACGGGCCGCAAGGGCGGCATACGCCGCCTCTTCACGCTGCGGAAACTCCTCGGCACCTTCTTCGTCCTCTGCCTGCTCGGCATGGGCGGGCTGTTCGTGCTCTACATGGTCGTCCCGGTGCCCAGCGCCAACGCCCAGGCCGAGATGCAGAGCAACGTCTACAAGTACAGCGACGGCACGATCCTCGCCCGTACCGGACAGGTCAACCGTGAGATCGTCGGCCTGGACCAGATCCCCAAGCAGGTCCAGCGCACCTTCGTCGCCGCCGAGAACAAGTCCTTCTACAAGGACAACGGCATCGACCTGAAGGGCACGGCCCGCGGCGTCTTCAACACCCTGACCGGCAAGGGCAGGCAGGGCGGCTCGACCATCACCCAGCAGTACGTCAAGAACTACTACCTGAACCAGGACCAGACGGTCACCCGCAAGCTCAAGGAGCTGGTGATCTCCCTGAAGGTGGACCGGCAGAAGGAGAAGGACGAGATCCTCGCCGGGTACATCAACACGAGCTACTACGGACGCGGCGCGTACGGGATCCAGGCCGCGGCCCAGGCGTACTACGGCGTCGACGCGCCCAAGCTGAACGTGGCGCAGGGCGCCTACCTCGCCTCGCTGCTCCAGGCGCCCAACCAGTACAACTGGTCCGAGGCCACCGCCCGCGGCAAGCGGCTCGTGACCGAGCGGTGGAACTACGTACTCGACAACATGGTCGGACAGCGCTGGCTGGACGCCTCCGAGCGCTCCGGGCTGAAGTTCCCCGTGCCGAAGGAGCCCAAGGCGGCCCCGGGCATGGAGGGCCAGACCGGCTATCTCGTCGAGGCGGCGCAGGACGAACTGGCACGCCAGGGCGTCGACAAGGAGTCCATCGCCCAGGGCGGCTGGACGATCACCCTCAACATCGACAGGAAGCGGCAGCAGTCCCTGGTCAAGGCGGTCGACCGGGAGCTGGAGTCCAAGATCAACCGCAAGAAGAACGCCACGGACGCGACCGTCCAGGCCGGGGCGACCTCCGTCGACCCGAAGACCGGGCACGTGGTGGCGCTCTACGGCGGCGTGGGCGCGACCCAGCACTGGATATCCAACGCCACCCGCTCCGACTACCAGCCGGCCTCCACGTTCAAGCCCCTCGTGCTCACCTCCGCGCTGGAGAACGGCGCGGAGACCCAGGACGGCCGGAAGATCGACACCGGCACCGTCTACGACGGCACCAGCAAGCGTCCGGTCGAGGGCAGCGACACCCCCTTCGCCCCGGAGAACGAGGACGACCGGGACTACGGCGACGTCACCGTCCAGACCGCCATGAACCAGTCCATCAACTCCGTCTTCGCGCAGATGGTCGTGGACGTCGGGCCCGCCGCCGTCAAGAAGACCGCCCTGGCGATGGGCATGCGGGACAAGGGCTTCCCGGAGCGGCCCGCGATCACCCTCGGCACCATGAACGCCTCCACCTGGGACATGGCCGGGGTGTACGCGACGCTCGACAACCACGGCAAGAAGATCACGCCGTCGATCGTCAAGTCCGCCGACCACAAGGACCGTACGGTCGAACTCGCGGACCCGGTCGGCGACCAGGTCGTCGGCCGCGAGACCGCCGACACCGTCACCCATGTCCTCCAGGGCGTGGTCGACAACGGTTCGGGCCACGAGGCCGACACCACGGACTACGACGCGGCGGGCAAGACCGGCACCTCGGAGAACAACAAGTCCGCGTGGTTCGCCGGCTACACCCCGCGGCTCACCACGGTCGTCGCGCTGTTCGGCGAGTCGCCCAAGGACGGCGGCGGCCAGGTCACGCTGACCGGAACCGCCAACTCCGGCCGGGCCAACGGCGGTGGCTTCCCCGCCAGGATCTGGGCCGACTACACCCGCGGCGCGCTCGACGGCGGCTCCGACACCCCGTTCGACCTGGACGTCACGCAGCCCGTCAAGCCGACCCCGACGGTCGAGCCGTCCACCCCGACCCCGACCCCGACGCCGACCCCGACGCCCTCGAAGTCCGAGACCACCTCCCCGGATCCCGAGCCGTCCGTCACGACGAGCGAGCCCAGCATCCCGGATCCGCCCACCACGTCGCCGGTCTTCCCGACGCCCACCGACGACGTCACCCCCACCGACGGCGGGGAGACCGGCTTCCCCGGCGACGGGCCGACCAACACGGGACGGCCCCCGTGGGGCCAGTAGCGCACACGAGCGCGTAGGAGAGGGGCGGACACCCACCGGGTGCCCGCCCCTCTCCGTCCTCGCGTCTGCCAGGCGTCCTCGCGCGTGCCGGGCGTTCTCGCGCGTGCCGGGCGTCCTCGCGTCTGCCGGGCGCGCTCAGCCGCCGTTGGTCTTCTTGGCGATCCGGTCGCCGATCTCCTTGTCGATGTTCCGCCAGTACTGGAGCGCCCGGTCCACCACCGGACGGGTCACCCCCTGCGCGAGATGGCCGCTGACGTTCCCCACCAGCCGCTCACGCTGCGCGTCGTCGAACACCTGGCGCACCATCGTGCCCGGCTGGCCCCAGTCGTCGTCCTCGGCGTGCAGCTTGTACGCCTCGCGCACCATCTCGCCCGCCGAGGCCCACCCGGCCGGGTCCCCGAACCGCGCCACGTCGGCCGCCGGACCGCCGTACGAGTTCGGCGCGTACGGCATCGCCGCGCTGGACGCCTCGTACCGCATCGGACCGTCCTTGGCGTACGAGTGCACCTCCGAGCGCGCCCGGTTGGGCGGGAGCTGGGTGTAGTTGGGGCCGATCCGGTACCGGTGCGTGTCCGGGTACGAGAAGAGCCGACCGAGCAGCATCTTGTCCGGGGACGGGCCGATGCCGGGCACCAGGTTCGACGGTTCGAACGCGGCCTGTTCGATGTGGACGAAGAAGTTGTCCGGGTTCTGATTCAGGGTCATCCGGCCGACGTCGATCAGCGGGTAGTCGCCGTGCGGCCACACCTTGGTCAGGTCGAACGGGTTGAACCGGTAGGTGGCCGCGTCCTCGAACGGCATGATCTGGACCTTCAGGCTCCAGGTCGGCGCGTTCCCGGACTCGATCGACTCGTACAGATCCCTGCGGTGGTGGTCGCCGTCCGAGCCGGCCATCTCGTCGGCCTCGGCCTGCGGGAGGAAGTCGATGCCCTGGTCGGTCTTGAAGTGGTACTTCACCCAGAACCGCTCGCCCGCGCCGTTCACCCACATATAGGTGTGCGAGCTGTAGCCGTTCATGTGCCGGAACGACTTCGGGATGCCCCGGTCGCCCATCAGCCACGTCACCTGGTGCGCGGACTCGGGCGACAGCGTCCAGAAGTCCCACTGCATGTCGTTGCTGCGCAGACCGGTCGCCGGATGGCGCTTCTGCGAGCGGATGAAGTCCTGGAACTTGATCGGGTCGCGGACGAAGAAGACCGGCGTGTTGTTGCCGACCATGTCGTAATTGCCGTGCTCCGTGTAGAACTTCAGCGCGAAGCCGCGCGGGTCGCGCCAGGTGTCGGGCGACCCCAGCTCCCCCGCGACGGTGGAGAAGCGGGCCAGCATGTCCGTACGCCGGCCGGGCTGGAAGAGGTCGGCCTTGGTGAACTGGCTGACGTCGTTCGTCACTTCGAAGAAGCCGTACGCGCCCGCGCCCTTGGCGTGCACCACACGCTCGGGGACCCGTTCACGGTTGAACTGGGCCATCTTCTCGATGAGGTAGTGATCCTGGAGCAGGATGGGACCGTCGGAGCTGATGGTGAGCGAGTGCTCGTCGCTCTCCACCGGGATACCGACGTTGTTGGTCGTGTACGGCGTCTTGGGGGATGAGGCGGCCACGATATGTCCTCCCGTCGGGGGTCGGGGAGCCGAGGCCCGGAGGTCCGGGGAGGTCCCCGATACGTCCCGGGCCGGGGCAGCGGTCACTACTGGCCGCGTGCCCCAGCTAAACCCGGCGACACCTTGTCGGCAACATATGCGCGGCCGGGCCCCACGGGTCCCGTGCCCGGGCGCCGGCCCGGGCCACGCGGCCCCTCACACCCGGGTCGGGATCTCGAACCAGACCACCTTGCCGGTCGAGAGCCGGGTGGCCCCCCACCGCCGGGCCAGCCGGTTGACCAGGAACAGCCCCCGGCCGCCCTCGTCCGTGTCCCGCGCGCGCCGCTGCCGGGGGAGCTGCGGCGAATCGTCGCCCACCTCGCAGCGCAGTACGTCCGTACGGAGCAGCCGCAGCGTCACCGGACGCTCCGCGTACCGCACCGCGTTCGTCACCACCTCGCTGATCAGCAGCTCGACCGCGTCGCTCAGCTCCTCCAGGTCCCACCGGGCCAGCGCCCGCCGGGCGAGCCGCCTGGCCCGCCCCGGCGCCGCGTCCTCCGGGTCCAGGAACCAGTACGCCACGTCGCTCGGCGCGATCCCGTCGAAGCGGGCGGCGAGCAGCGCGATGTCGTCGTCGCGGTCCCCCGGGCCCAGCACGTCGAGCACGTCGTCGCAGAGCGCCTCCAGCGGCGGCGAGTGATCGGGCCCGGTGAGCTGCGCGGTGGCCGCCAGCCGCTCCCTGAGCTGCTCGATCCCCGTCCACACGTCACGCAGCCGGGACTCGACCAGACCGTCCGTGTAGAGCAGCAGGGTCGCCCCGGCGGGCGCGTCCAGCTCGACGGCCTCGAAGTCCACGCCGCCGACGCCGATCGGCGCCCCTGGGGGCACCCGCAGCACCTCCGCCCGGCCGCCGAGATGCAGCAGTATGGGCGGCGGATGGCCCGCGTTGGCGATGGTGATCCGGTGCGCGACCGGGTCGTACACCGCGTAGAGGCAGGTCGCCATCCGGTCGGTGCCGAGCCGCTGCGCCTGCTCGTCGAGGTGGTGCAGCACCTCCTGCGGCGGCAGGTCGAGACCGGCCAGGGTCTGCGCCGTCGTCCTGAGCTGGCCCATGATCGCGGCGGAGGTCATGGAGTGGCCCATGACATCGCCCACGACCAGCGCGACCCGGCTGCCGGGCAGCGGGATCGCGTCGTACCAGTCGCCGCCGACCCGGGCGGTCTCCGCGGCGGGCAGATACCGGGAGGCGAGCCGTACACCGGTGGGCTGCGGCAGGTTCTCCGGCAGCATCGTGCGTTGCAGCTCGTCCGCGATGTACGCCTCGCGCCCGTACAGCACCGCCTTGTCGATGCCCAGCGCCGTGTGGGTGGCGAGCTGCGCCGCGACCAGCAGATCGTTCGGCTCGAAGGCCGCGCGGTCGGGGCGGCGCAGGAAGACGGCCGCGCCGATGACCCGCCGCCGGCCGCGCAGCGGCGCGAGGATCGCGCGGTGCCCGGTCGGGACGATGCGGTCGGCGCCGAGCAGTTCGGGCAGTGCGGCCCTGGCCGCCGCCGAGTCGCCGAAGACGGGGCGGACCCCGCGCAGCACCTCGGAGAGCGCGCCGCCGGAGAAGACCTCGCAGAGTTCGGCCGCCGGCATCGCGTCGGACTGCGGATCGAGGATCGGCAGCCGCAGGCCCTCGGTGATCTGCGGGGGCAGCGCGCCGCTCGTGGGGTTCTCCGGATCCTCCTCGGTCAGGCGCAGCCGGTCCGTACGCCGCAGCCGCAGCACGAACGGGGACACGGGGCGCTCGTCGCCGACCGGCAGGGGATCACGCAGATAGACGAGTATGGCGTCCGAGAAGGTGGGTACGGTCGCGCGGCACAGGCCCAGCACGATCTCGTCCAGGTCTATGCCGCGGGCGATCCGCCGGGTGGCGGCCCCCACGAAGCGCAGCCGGTCCCCCTCGCGCCGGGCCGTGGCGGCGGGGTCCGGGGCGGGCCCGGCGGGCTGTGGCACGGAGGCGGCGGACTCCTGCCGCGGCCTGGTGCGTTCCTGCTGCCGGGCAACCAGGGGCTGCCGGCCTTCGTGGGAGGGGGGATGCTCCGTCACGCGTGGGATTCCGTCCGTCCGGGCCGGGGGTGCGATGCGCTCTCTTCGACTGGGTGACAGCCCTGGCGCACGGCTCCACTCCCCTCGTAGTGAGTCACTGTCGTTGTGGCGTGCGGTCGTAGCGGTCAACAGTGGTGCGTGTGTCGTGTGGTGACTGGTGGTCAGGCCGGCTGCGGGGTCACCCCGTTGACGGATGCCACGGGGCTGCGACCGGACGCGACCGGACGCGGTGTTCCGGAGGACGATCCTACGTTTGCACCCTGGGGGCACATCAAGGATCTCATGAGGTCGTATGCGCCGGGGCGGTTACCCGGACCCGAATCCGTCCCCCGTGGCAGGCGTGCGGCCCGCCACCAGTCACCTCGTGCGGCACCGCGGCGCACTCAGGGAAATGTTCGAAGGGGGGCCCGGCGCCCCTCGGGACAACGCCCGCGGGGCGGCCGTGCCGGGCCTCAGGTGACCAGCCGGGCCGGGGTGCGGTCCCAGCCGTCCGGGAGGCGGGGCACCGGCCAGTGCGGCTCGGGGCGCCAGTGCTCCCAGCCGTCGCGGAACGGGGTGCCCCACGCGTCGATCAGTTCGATCGCCGCGCGCCCGGCCGCCTCGACCCGCCGCGCCTGGTCCGGGGGCATCAGGCCGTCGCGCTGGGCCTGCGCGAACTCGTCCTCGTCGCGCCACCGCCAGCTCCGGTCCGGATAGACCTCGATGTCGAGGAAGTGGTCCTCGGAGTCGATGCCCCCGGCCCAGCGCGTGCGGGGCTCCTCCAGGTTCACGTACCAGTTCTGGAAGCGCCAGCCGCGCTCCCACCACAGCCAGACCGACCACGGGTCGCCGGGGCGCGCGAGCTTCAGCACGCCCATCCCGTACCACCGGTCGCGCACCACGGTGCGCGGCGCGGTGTAGCGGGTCGCCAGCGGCTCGTGGTGCACCGGGGCGCCGTCCGCGCGGGCCGGCCGGACACACGGGGTGTCCGGGGCCAGCCACACCGCGAGCAGTTCGTCCGTGTCCTGCACGACCGTGACGGGGCGGCAGATGTGCACGCCCTCCCCGGCGTTCTCCCGGTACCGCCACAGGATCTGGGTGCCCGCCGCCCAGTGTTCGTTCGCCGCCGTCTCCTTCATGGAGGGATCTTACGGGGTGTGCGCGGCCGGTGCCGGGCCGTTGCCGGCTCCACCGCACCCGTTCACGGATGTGTCATGCGCAGGACGTCCAGGGCCTCGTCGAGTTGCTCCAGGGTGAGTTCGCCGCGCTCCACGTACCCGAGCGCCAGCACGGTCTCGCGGATCGTGGTGTGGTCCGCCAGCGACTTCTTCGCGACCTTCGCGGCGGCCTCGTACCCGAGGTACTTGTTCAGCGGCGTGACGACGGACGGCGACGACTCCGCGTACGCGCGGGCCCGCTCCACGTCGGCGGTGATCCCGTCGACCGTACGGTCCGCCAGCAGCCGCGAGACGTTGGTCAGCAGCCGTACGGACTCCAGGAGGTTCTTGGCGATCACCGGGAGCATCACGTTCAGCTCGAAGTTCCCGGCGGCGCCGGCCGCGGCGATCGTCGCGTCCGCGCCCGTGACCTGCGCGGCGACCATCAGAACGGCCTCCGGGATCACCGGGTTGACCTTGCCGGGCATGATCGAGGAGCCGGGCTGGAGGTCGGGCAGGGCGATCTCGGCGAGGCCGGTGCGCGGGCCCGACGCCATCCAGCGCAGATCGTTGGAGATCTTCGTGAGCGAGACGGCGAGCGTACGGAGCTGGCCGGACGTCTCCACGAGCCCGTCCCGGGCGCCCTGCGCCTCGAAGTGGTTGCGGGCCTCCGTCAGCGGCAGCCCGGTCGCCCGCGCCACCTCGGCGATCACGGCGGCGGAGAAGCCGGGCGGGGTGTTGATGCCGGTGCCCACCGCCGTACCGCCCAGCGGCAGCTCGGCCAGGCGCGGCAGCGACGCGGTCAGCCGCTCCACCGCGTACCGGATCTGGGCCGCGTAACCGCCGAACTCCTGGCCGAGGGTGACGGGCGTGGCGTCCATGAGGTGCGTACGGCCCGACTTCACGACGTCGGCGAACTCCTCCGCCTTGCGCTCCAGGGAGGCGGCGAGATGCTCCAGCGCCGGGATCAGCGCGCCGGTGACGGCGGCCGTGGCGGCCACATGGATGCTGGACGGGAAGACGTCGTTGGAGCTCTGCGAGGCGTTGACGTGGTCGTTGGGGTGGACGTCCCGGCCCAGCCGCTCGGTGGCGAGCGTGGCGAGCACTTCGTTCGTGTTCATGTTCGAGGAAGTGCCGGAGCCCGTCTGGAAGACGTCCACCGGGAAGTGGTCGTCCCAGCGGCCCTCCGCGACCTCGGCGGCGGCCTCCTGGATGGCGTCCGCGACGTCCTGGTCGATCACCCCGAGCCCGGCGTTGACCTTGGCGGCGGCGGCCTTGATCCGGGCCAGTGCCTCGATGTGCGTACGCTCCAGCCGCTGGCCCGAGATGGGGAAGTTCTCCACCGCGCGCTGCGTCTGCGCGCGCCACTTGGCGTGCGCGGGGACCCGTACCTCGCCCATGGAGTCGTGCTCGGTCCGGTACTGGTTCTCATCGGTCGTCATCGTCGTCGTACCTCCTGTGAGGGGAGCGTCGGGCCGATCCGATGTGTTCCCGGACGGCCCGCTTCCGCACCGGAAGGGGCCGTCCGGGGGCGCGGGGGGCCGCGCGGCCCCCCACGGACGGTCAGCCGAGGCCGGGGCCGCGGACCGGGATGCTGGTGAAGGTGGGCGCCGGGGCGGGCTCCGTGAAGAAGTCGCTGCCCTTGTCGTCCACGACGATGAACGCGGGGAAGTCCTCGACCTCGATCCGCCAGACCGCCTCCATGCCCAGCTCCTCGTACTCGACGACCTCGACCTTCTTGATGCAGTCCTGCGCCAGCCGGGCCGCGGGGCCGCCGATCGAGCCGAGGTAGAAGCCGCCGTGCGCCGCGCAGGCGTCGGTCACCTGTTGCGAGCGGTTGCCCTTGGCGAGCATCACCTTGGAGCCGCCCGCCGCCTGGAACTGCGCGACGTAGCTGTCCATCCGGCCGGCCGTCGTCGGGCCGAAGGAGCCGGAGGCGTACCCCTCGGGGGTCTTCGCCGGGCCCGCGTAGTAGACCGGGTGGTCCTTCAGGTACTGCGGCATCTCCTCGCCGGCGTCCAGCCGCTCCTTGATCTTGGCGTGCGCGATGTCGCGTGCCACCACCAGCGGACCGGTCAGCGAGAGCCGGGTCTTGACGGGGTACTTGGTCAGCTCGGCGAGGATCTCGTCCATCGGACGGCGCAGGTCGATCCGTACGACGTCGCCGCCCGCGTTCTCCCCCTCGCCCTCGCCCAGGTGCTCGTCCGTGGTCTCCGGCAGGAAGCGCGCCGGGTCCTTCTCCAGCTCCTCCAGGAAGACACCCTCGGCGGTGATCTTCGCGACGGCCTGGCGGTCGGCCGAGCAGGAGACGGCGATCGCGACCGGCAGCGAGGCGCCGTGCCGCGGCAGCCGCACCACCCGTACGTCGTGGCAGAAGTACTTGCCGCCGAACTGGGCGCCGATCCCGATCCGCTGCGTCAGCTCGAAGACCTTCTGCTCCAGCTCCTTGTCACGGAATCCGTGACCGGTGGGGGAGCCCTCGGCGGGCAGCTCGTCCAGATAGTGCGCCGAGGCGTACTTCGCGGTCTTGAGCGCGAACTCCGCCGACGTACCGCCGACGACGATCGCGAGATGGTAAGGCGGGCACGCGGCGGTGCCCAGCGAACGGATCTTCTCCTCCAGGAACTTCATCATGGAGGTCTCGTTCAGCACCGCCTTCGTCTCCTGGTACAGGAACGACTTGTTGGCCGAGCCGCCGCCCTTCGCCATGAAAAGGAACTTGTACGCGCCGCCGTCCGTCGCGTACAGCTCGATCTGCGCGGGCAGGTTCGAGCCGGTGTTCTTCTCCTCCCACATGGTGAGCGGGGCCATCTGCGAATAGCGCAGATTCAGCTTCGTGTACGCGTCGAAGATTCCGTGCGAAAGGGCTTCCTCGTCGCCGCCCTCGGTCAGCACCTGCTGGCCGCGCTTGCCCATCACGATCGCCGTACCGGTGTCCTGGCACATGGGGAGAACGCCCGCCGCCGCGATGTTCGCGTTCTTCAGAAGGTCGAGCGCCACGAACTTGTCGTTCGACGACGCCTCGGGGTCGTCCACGATCCGGCGGAGCTGCGCGAGGTGGGCCGGGCGCAGGTAGTGCGAGATGTCGTGCATCGCCTCGGCGGCGAGCGTGCGCAGCGCCTCGGGGGCGACCTTGAGGAACGTACGCCCGTCGGCCTCGAAGGTGGAGACCCCGTCGGCGGTCACCAGGCGGTAGGGCGTGGTGTCCTCCCCCAGCGGAAGCAGATCGGAGTACGCAAATTCCGGCATTACGGCCATTCCTCACTCGACAGACGGCGGCGCGGCCCCCATTGGCTGCGGCACGCTCCAGCCTAGGGCGCGCCACCGACACCGCTCCTGTGAGGTAAGGCTCAGTAAGGCCCGGTAAGGGCGGCGGGCCCCGCCGGAGCCGACCGACACGGTACGGGCCCTAGTCGCGATCTATCGCGTTTCGCTACGCTGTGGACGTGGACCTCGAAAAGCAGCCTCAGCAGCCTCAGAAGCCGGCCGAACGGAAGCCCGTCGCGCCGGCGGAGCCCGGGCCCGCGGGTTTCCGCGCCTCCGACGCCGACCGGGACAGGACCGCTGACATCCTCAGGGAGGCCTTGGCGGAGGGCCGCCTGGACGCCGAGGAGCACGGCGAGCGGATCGACGCCGTCTACCGCGCGAAGACGGTCGGTGAACTGGAGCCGCTGGTACGGGACCTGCCGGCCCCAGGTGCCGACGGCCGCGCCGCGGCACCGGCGCGCGGCACGGGCGGCGGCTACGGCTACGGGCCCGAGGACCCGGCGGCCCCCGCCGAGAACATGATCGCGATTTTCAGCAGTTCGACGCGGAAGGGGCGTTGGCGTATTGGCGCCAAGGTCAACGCGTTCGCGCTCTTCGGCAATGTCGAGATCGACCTGACAGAGGCACTCTTCGGCCAGCGGGTCACCGTGATCAACGCGACGTCCATTTTCGGGAATGTGGAGATCACGGTTCCGGAGAACATCACGCTGCGCGGCAACGGCAACGGGGTCTTCGGCAATTTCGAGGTCCGGACGCTGGAGGCCTCCGACCGGGACGCGCCCACGGTCGTGGTGAACGGCACTTCCGTCTTCGGCAATGTCGAGGCCAAACCGAAGCGCGGCAAGTGGATCGCGAATCTGGTCAACGACGCTCTCCGTAAGCACCTCGGTCACTGACGTCTCCGCGCCCCGGCCGCCGTCACTCCCGTACCGGGGCAGCCGATTTCCGGCCAGAGACGGTCGGTTGGGTCCCGATGTCCGAAATTCCGTACGGCGTTCCGGACACCCGAACTGGGTGCCACTCAGTGCATAGGCGTGCGCACAGCGGGTAGGGAAAGCTGCATCGTCTCTCGCTCGCGAAGCCGTCGTCAGGAGTAGACCGTGCTGCAACTGCCGCATCAGCCCCTCCAGGTGGCCGCCCTTCCCACCCAGCGGAGTCCCGCTCGGGAGGACCAGGCCGGACCCTGGCATTCGGAGGCTGTATGCCGTCGGGACGAAGCCGGATTGTTCTTCGCCCCCTCCAAGGAGCCGACAGCCGCGAGGCTGGCGCGGGAGGAGGCCGCGAAGCGGGTCTGCGCCCGGTGTCCGGTGATGCTCGAATGCCAGGAGCACGCGCTGCTCCAACCCGAGCCCTACGGGGTGTGGGGCGGGCTGACGGCGGCCGAGCGCCGGGTGGTGCTGGCGCGCCGCAGGCGGCGCGAGGTGGAGCTGAGAAAGGCGGCGGCCGGCGACCGTATCGCCGCCGCGGGCTGAGGCTTCCAGCACTTTTCCGCTTTCCCGCTCTCCGGGGGACGCGCACACGAGGACGTGAACGGACGGAAGGGGCGCCCCGCCGCACAGAGGGGCACCCCTTCCGCCGAGTCCGTCGCACGGGACCCGGGTCGGAGACCCGGCACCGAGCCCGGCCGGCGGGTGTTACTTGGCGCGGTCGAAGTCGATCGTGCTGTAGGCGCGCAGCTTCGACAGCCGGTGGGTCGCGTCGATCTGCCGGATCGTGCCCGACTTGGAGCGCATCACCAGGGACTGGGTGGTGGCCGTCTCCGAGCGGTAGCGCACGCCCCGCAGCAGTTCACCGTCGGTGATGCCGGTGGCCACGAAGAACACGTTCTCGCCGCTGACCAGGTCATTGGTGGAGAGCACCCGGTCCAGGTCATGGCCGGCGTCGATCGCGCGCTGCCGCTCCTGGTCGTCCTTGGGCCAGAGCTTGCCCTGGATGACACCGCCGAGGCACTTTATGGCGCACGCGGAGATGATGCCCTCGGGGGTGCCGCCGACGCCCATCAGCAGATCGACACCGGTGCCCTCGCGGGCGGCCATGATCGAACCGGCGACATCGCCGTCGGAGATCAGCTTGATACGGGCACCGGTCTCCCGGATCTCCTTGATGATGCCCTCGTGGCGGGGACGGTCGAGCACGACGACCGTCACGTCCTGGGGCGAGGAGCGCTTCGCCTTCGCGACCCGGCGGATGTTGACCGCGACGGGCGCGTTGATGTCCACGAAGTCGGCGGCCTCGGGGCCGGTGACCAGCTTGTCCATGTAGAACACCGCGGACGGGTCGAACATCGTGCCGCGATCGGCCGCGGCGAGCACGGCGATGGCGTTGGGCATGCCCTTGGCGTTCAGGGTGGTGCCGTCGATCGGGTCCACCGCGATGTCGACCTCGGCGCCGGTGCCGTCCCCGATCTCCTCACCGTTGAACAGCATCGGGGCTTCGTCCTTCTCGCCCTCGCCGATCACGACGACACCGTTCATCGAGACGGTGGAGACGAGGGTGCGCATGGCGTTCACCGCGGCGCCGTCCGCGCCGTTCTTGTCGCCGCGCCCGACCCACCGGCCGGCTGCCATCGCGGCGGCCTCGGTGACCCGCACCAACTCCAGGGCGAGGTTGCGGTCGGGGGCCTCGGGAGACACCTCAAGGGGGGACGGAAGCTGATGTTCGGTCAACGGAGCGCACCTTTCTGTACGGCGACGACCGGAAAAGAGGGTGATACGACTCTATCCGCACATCGACATATTGAGCAGAGGGGCCCACGTATGAGCGCGACCGGGTGATGCGACGATGGGTCCGTGGCAGGTATGCGAGGCAGACAGACAGTGCGGGACATGTTCCTGTCGATGGCGGTCATCGGGGTCGTCGTCGCCGCGATCTACATGTTCATTCCGCACGACGACACACCGGCCCCGGTCAAGGCGGTCGACTACCGGGTCGAGCTGGTGACCGCGCGCCGCGCGGCGCCGTACCCGGTACTGGCCCCGGTGGGGCTGGCGCAGACGTGGAGGCCGACCTCGGTCACGTACGAGCGGCAGAACGCCGACGCGTGGCACCTCGGCTATCTGGACCCGGACGGCGAGTACGTGGCGGTCGAGCAGTCGACGGCGCCCGCGAAGAAGTTCGTGGCGGAGGTCAGCCACCAGGCCGAGAACACCGGCGAGACCCAGCAGGTGGCGGGCGAGACCTGGCAGCGCTGGAAGGGCCCGAAGTACGACGCCCTGGCCCGCACGGAGGGCGACGCCACGACCGTGGTGACCGGCACCGCGTCCTACGGGCGTCTGGCCGAGATGGCCGCAGCCCTGGAAGCCGACAAGGCCACCGACAAGGCCGACAGGACCGCCGGCACGGAACCCGGCACGGGCGCGAGCGCGGAGACGGTCGCGGAGGAGAGCCGGTAGGACGAGCGCGGGGCGGCCCGGCCGAGGGCTCGGGCGCGCGGCCTCGGGCGCGTGGGCCGGGCTCGGGCGCGTGGCCCGGTCGAGGGTGCGGGCCGCGCGGACGGCCCTACGGACCTGATGCCCCTGCGGACCTGATGCCCCTGCTGTCTTGGCTCCCCTACAGTCCTGGCTCTCCTACGGCTCGGCGCGGTCCGCGACGGCCGGCGACGGAGAGCTGAGACGGGGCGGGCCGGGGCTCCGACCCGGATCGGAAGGGGGCCTACGCGTCCCGCGCCGCCTCCGGAGTCTTCTCGGCCAGGGACGCGTCCAGCCGGGCCCGCGCGCCCTCCAGCCAGTGGCGGCACACCTTCGCCAGCTCCTCGCCGCGCTCCCACAGGGCCAGCGAGTCCTCCAGCGACGTACCGCCCGCCTCCAGCCGCCGTACGACCTCGATCAGCTCGTCGCGCGCCTGCTCGTAGCCCGGTGTGTCCGTGGCGGAGGCCGCTTCCGCGGTGTTGTCCGTGCTCGTCATGTCATCCACCCTATGTACGCGCGTGACCGCGCGATCCGACAACGATTCGTCCGCGCCGCGCATCCCGCGGCCGTGCCGCTCACTCCGCGACGACCCGCACCGTGAACTCGCCCTCCGCCACCCTGGCCCGCAGCTCCTCGTCCGCCGTGACGTCGCCCGGCGCCCGCACCACCGCCCCGTCCGGCCGCTGGAGCACCGCGTACCCGCGCTCCAGCGTCGCCGCGGGCGACAGCGCGACCACCCGCGCCCGGGTGTGCGACAGCTCCGAGTCGGCCCGGTCCAGCAGATGGCGCAGCACCCGGCGGCTCCGGTCGGCCAGCGCGGCCACCTCCACCTCGCGCTCCTCCACCATCCGGTGGGGCCGCTCCATCACGGGCCGGGCGAGCGCGTGGGCCAGCCCGCGCTCCTCGCGGTCCAGCAGCCCCCGTACCGTACGCAGCGCCCGGTCGCGCAGGCCCTGGACGCGGTCCAGCTCCTCGCCCACGTCCGGCACCGTCTTCTTCGCCGCGTCGGTCGGCGTCGACGCCCGTACGTCCGCCACCAGGTCCAGCAGCGGCGCGTCCGGCTCGTGCCCGATCGCGGAGACGACCGGCGTACGGCACGCCGCCACCGCCCGGATCAACTGCTCGTCCGAGAACGGCAGCAGGTCCTCCACGCTGCCGCCACCGCGCGCCACGATGATCACGTCCACCTCGGGCAGCCCGTCCAGCTCCTTGACCGCCTGGACGACCTGGGCCACCGCGTTGACCCCCTGCACCGCCGTGTTGCGGACCTCGAAGCGCACCGCGGGCCACCGCCGCCGCGCGTTCTCCAGCACATCGCGCTCCGCCGCCGACGCCCGCCCGCAGACCAGCCCGATGAGCTGCGGCAGGAACGGCAGCGGCCTCTTGCGGTCCGCGGCGAACAGCCCCTCCGCCCCCAGCGAGCGCTTCAACTGCTCCAGCCGCACCAGCAACTCGCCGATCCCCACCGGCCGTATCTCCGTCGCCCGCAGCGAGAGCTGCCCGCGCGGCGCGTACCACTCGGGCTTGGCCTGCACCACGACCCGCGCGCCCTCCGAGACGACGTCCGCGATCGCGTCGAACACCTGCCGGTAGCACGTGACGCTCACCGAGATGTCGTACGAGGGGTCCCGCAGGGTCAGGAAGACGACCCCCGCGCCCGGCCGGCGCGAGAGCTGGGTGATCTGCCCCTCGACCCAGATGGCGCCGAGGCGGTCGATCCAGCCGCCGATGAGCCGCGAGACCTCACCGACGGGCAGCGGAGCGTCCGCGGACGTGTTGAGTGCCATGCCGAGGAGCGTAACGGCCGCCTCTGACAACGCGCCGAATCCCCGCCCCGCCTCTTCCACCCGCCCTGGCCTGTGGCCGCGCCGGGGGGCCGCGCCGCAGGGCCGGGGCTCATCCGCCGGACGTCGTGGCGCCCGTCCGTCCTCCGCGTCCCCGCTGCACCAGCAGCACCACCAGCCCCACGGCCAGCCAGATCGCGCCCACCACCTGCGCCGTGCGCGCCGCCTCCACGATCACCGCGATCAGGATCGCCGCGCCGACCACCGGCAGCACCACATGCGCGAACCAGCGCGGCGGCCCCTCCCGGCGCCGTACCGCGAACCACCCCACCACCGACGCGTGCAGCAGCACGAACGCCGTCAGCGCCCCCACGTCCACCACCGAGACCAGATGGTCCAGACCGTCCGGGCGCCGCGCCGCCCACACGGCGGCCACCAGCGTCACCACCGCCGCCAGCAGCAGCGCCACCCGGGGCACGCCCGCGCTCGTACGGGAGAGCACATGCGGCAGCCGCCGCTCGCGGCCCATCGCGAAGAGCAGCCGGCCGGCCGCCGCCTGCCCCGCCAGTGCCGCGAACGCCGCCCCGATCGCCTTGCTCACCGCCACCAGGTCGTGCAACCAGGTCCCGACCGCCGTGTCCACCGCGTCGTAGAACGCCGAGCCCTGCTTCGCGGGATCGGCCGCCAGCTCCGCCGAGGTCACCGGCTCCAGCAGCGCCACCAGGTACGTCTGCGCGATGAACAGCACGCCCGCCAGCACCAGGCAGAACAGCACGGCCCGCGCCACCTGCCGCGAACCCCCCGTCACCTCCTCGGCGAACGAGGCGATCGCGTCGAACCCGAGGTACGAGAGCACCGCGACCGACACCGCGCCCAGCACCGCCGCCAGGGAGAACCCCGTATCGCTCGTGAACGGCGACCACCAGCCGCGCGTCGCCCCGTCCCGTACCAGCACCACCACGGCGGACACGACGAAGACCAGCAGGACGACCAGCTCCATCGCCAGCACCGCGAAGCCGACGCGGGCCGCGGCCCGTACCCCCCAGAGGTTGAGCAGCGTCGTGACCACCACGGCGATCGCCGTCCACACCCACCGGTCCACCGAGGGGACCAGCGCCTCCATGGCGATGCCCGCGAAGAGGTACGCCACCGCAGGGATCAGCAGATAGTCGAGCATCGCCATCCAGCCGGCGATGAAGCCGGGCCCTTCACCGAGCCCCTTGCGCGCGTACGCGAAGACCGAGCCGGCCTGCGGGGCGACCCGCACCATCTGGGCGTAGCTGAACGCCGTGAACGCCATCGCGACGGTCGCCACCACGTAGACGAGGGCCACGGCGCCGTGCGACCGGGCGTCGAGGGTGCCGAAGACGCCGACGGGGGCCATGGGGGCGATGAAGAGCAGCCCGTAGACGACGAGATCCCGGAAGCCCAGCGAGCGCCTCAGGCCGTCACCGCCCGAGGTGGCGCCCCCGTCCGCGGCTCCGGTGGTCGCCCTGTCCCCGCCGCTGTCACCGGTGCCGCTGCCGGCCATCGGGTCCCTCCCTCGATCGCGTACGCACCAGTGTCGTGCAGAGGGAGGACGTTCCGCCTCTTCTGCACGGCCTTACGATGGGAGGCATGACTGCAACGTCCCGCCCGTCGCCCGCCGCCACCCCCAGTGGAGACGCCGCGCGCCGCGCCGGCAAACGCGTCCTCCTCGCCGCTCCGCGCGGATACTGCGCGGGTGTCGACCGTGCCGTGATCGCCGTGGAGAAGGCCCTGGAGCAGTACGGGTCGCCGATCTACGTCCGGCACGAGATCGTCCACAACAAGTACGTCGTGAAAACCCTGGAGAACAAGGGAGCCATCTTCGTCGACAGGACGGCGGAGGTCCCCGAGGGGTCCATCGTCATGTTCTCCGCGCACGGGGTCGCCCCGGTCGTCCACGAGGAGGCGGCCGAACGCAGGCTCGCCACCATCGACGCCACCTGCCCCCTGGTCACCAAGGTCCACAAGGAAGCCGTGCGCTTCGCCAACGAGGACTACGACATCCTTCTCATCGGCCATGAGGGCCACGAAGAGGTCATCGGCACCTCGGGCGAGGCCCCGGACCACATCACGCTGGTCGACGGCCCCGAGGACGTCGCGAACGTCGAGGTGCGCGACGAGTCGAAGGTCGTCTGGCTCTCGCAGACCACGCTCTCCGTGGACGAGACCATGGAGACGGTCGACGCCCTCAAGGAGAAGTTCCCGCTGATGATCGCGCCCCCGAGCGACGACATCTGCTACGCCACCCAGAACCGTCAGATCGCGGTCAAGCAGATGGGCGCCGACGCCGATCTGGTGATCGTCGTCGGCTCCAAGAACTCCTCCAACTCGGTACGGCTCGTCGAGGTCGCCCTCGGCGCGGGCGCCCGCGCCTCGCACCTGGTGGACGAGGCAGCCGAGATCGACGAGGCATGGCTCGACGGGGTCTCCACGGTCGGGGTCACCTCGGGTGCCTCCGTACCGGAGATCCTGGTCGACGGCGTCCTGGAGTGGCTGTCGCAGCGTGGCTTCGAGGATGTCGAGATCGTCAAGGCGGCCGAGGAGTCGATCACGTTCTCGCTCCCGAAGGAGCTGCGCAGGGACCTGCGGGCCGAGGCGGCGGCGCTCTCCAAGTAGGACAAAGAGCGACGGAGTAAGCCGTTCCGGAGAGCCGGACCAGCCGTTCCGCCGTCCACGCACGTCGCTGTCAGCATCTGCCCGTAACGTTGTGTCCATGAACGTCTTCGGAGTGGACATCGGCGGTTCGGGGATCAAGGGTGCGCCCGTGGACCTCGACCGCGGGGACCTGGTCGAGCCCCGCTACAAAGTACTGACGCCACACCCGGCGACGCCCGAGAGCGTCGCCGACGGTGTGGTGGAGGTCGTCCGGCACTTCGGCTGGTCCGGGCCGGTCGGCATCACCTTCCCCGGGGTGGTGACGGGCTCGGTGATCCGTACGGCCGCCAATGTCGACAAGAAGTGGATCGACGTCGACGCGGGCCAGGTCCTCGGCGACCGGCTGAACCTGCGGACCACCGTCCTGAACGACGCGGACGCGGCGGGCGTGGCGGAGATGGCCTTCGGTGCGGGCCGCGGCCGCAAGGGCACGGTCTTCCTGCTCACCTTCGGTACGGGGATCGGCAGCGCGCTCTTCATCGACGGCCGCCTGGTGCCCAACACGGAGCTGGGCCATCTCGAACTGCACGGCCACGACGCCGAGAAGCGCGCGTCCACGAAGGCCAAGGACGACGAAGAGCTGAGCTGGCACCACTGGGCGCACCGGGTCCAGAAGTATCTGGCCCATGTGGAGATGCTGTTCTCGCCCGAGCTGTTCATCATCGGCGGCGGGGTGAGCCGCAAGGCCGACAAGTTCATCCCGCTGATCGAGGGGATCAGGGCCGAGATCGTCCCGGCGGAGTTGCAGAACAACGCGGGGATCGTCGGCGCGGCGATGACGGCGGCGGGCCGCTGACCCGGCGGGCCTTGGAGCGCCCGGGAGCCCGGCGCGGCTGACGAGCTACCCCCGTGGTCCCTGCCGTACCGCCCGGCTCGCGGTGGCCCCGCTCCGCGGGGCCGGGGTCCGGCCGCTCCCTGGCGCCCGGCCCCGGGGCCCGGCGCCCGCCCGGGTGGCGGCCCGGGTCGCGGCCAGGTCCCGGGCGAGCTGCCGCCGCCCCATCTCGCGCACCTTCCGTACGGTGGCGATGAGCCCGGCGACGAGCGTGCCGCCGTACAGCCAGCCCGCGTGCACGGCCAGCGTCGTGACGAGCCCCATGACCTGCCCGCCGAACCCGCCGCTCCCGCCGGAGATCGGCAGCGCGCCGACGGCGAAGGCGATCGGCACGGTGATCGGCGCGGTGACCAGGTCGGCGGGGCGCACCCACAGCGCGGTCACGGCGCTGACCGGCAGGAACAGCACCCCGTACACCACCGGCTCGGCGTCGAAGAGCAGCGTGTCCAGAAACGCGAAGAAGAGCATCGAGGCCGTGGAGAAGAGCCCGGCACCCAGCCCGGTGAGCCGCGGATTGGGCAGCCTGCGCAGCCGCTGCACGACCGGCGGCACGCGCCGCCGGCGCGCCGCGGGAAGGTGGCGCGGCCGGGGCCGCCGCTGGGGCTGCTGACGTGTCCTCTGCTGCTGCTCCACCGGACCAACGTAGGTGGCCAAGGGGGACGAACCGGGGAACCGGGGTCGGGACACGCCCTCCGGATGACACCGGAGCCGCGTTCGGGCCGTCCCGCCGCACCCGTCGTCGGCCGCCGCACCACGCCCGTAAACTGGGGGATCGGGCCGCGAAGGTCCTCAGCCAGTCCTCGGCCGCCGGCCGGTCCTCACTTCAGGAAGTCGCCAACGTGTCGCTCACGATCGGAATCGTCGGTCTGCCGAATGTCGGCAAGTCGACCCTGTTCAACGCCCTGACCAAGAACGACGTGCTGGCGGCCAACTACCCGTTCGCCACCATCGAGCCCAACGTCGGCGTGGTCGGCGTACCGGACCCCCGCCTGAACAAGCTCGCGGAGATCTTCGGCTCGCAGAAGATCCTCCCGGCCACGGTCGACTTCGTCGACATCGCCGGCATCGTGCGCGGCGCCTCCGAGGGGGAGGGGCTGGGCAACAAGTTCCTGGCGAACATCCGTGAGTCGGACGCGATCTGCCAGGTCATCCGGGCCTTCAAGGACGAGAACGTCGTCCACGTCGACGGCAAGGTCTCGCCCAGGAACGACATCGACACGATCAACACCGAGCTGATCCTCGCGGACCTCCAGACCATCGAGAAGGTCCTCCCGCGCCTCCAGCGCGAGTCGCGCATCAAGAAGGAGGTCCTGGGCCAGGTCAAGGCGATCGAGGAGGCCCAGTCCATCCTGGAGACCGGCGAGACGCTCTTCTCCGCGGGCATCGTCCAGGGCACGGAGAAGGCCGAGCCCCTGCGCGAGCTGCACCTGCTCACGACCAAGCCCTTCCTCTACGTCTTCAACGTGGACGAGGAGGAGCTGACGGACGACACCTTCAAGGACGAACAGCGCGCCCTGGTCGCCCCCGGCGAGGCGATCTTCCTCAACGCCAAGCTGGAGTCCGACCTCGCGGAACTGGACGACGACGAGGCCCTCGAACTCCTCCAGTCGGTAGGCCAGGAAGAACCGGGCCTGGCCACCCTCGCCCACGTCGGCTTCCGCACCCTGGGCCTCCAGACCTACCTGACGGCAGGCCCGAAGGAATCCCGCGCCTGGACGATCAAGCAGAACGCCACGGCCCCGGAGGCGGCCGGCGTGATCCACACCGACTTCCAGAAGGGCTTCATCAAGGCGGAGGTCATCTCCTTCGCCGACCTGGTGGAGACCGGCTCGGTGGCGGACGCACGCGCGGCGGGCAAGGCGCGCATGGAGGGCAAGGAGTACGTGATGCAGGACGGGGACGTGGTGGAGTTCCGCTTCAACGTGTAGCGGCTGGCGTGTCATCACATTGCTGATCTGGTGAACGTACAGGTCAGGAGGGGTCCGGCTCTTCGGGGTCGGGCCCTTGGCCGTTGCCGTGCCGGGTTGTTCGCCTCAGGTGAGGAACCCGGTCGGCGTCCTGGTGAACCAGGCGGCCGTCCTCGGCGACGAAGTGCCCGGTGGGGGTGATGGTTGCCCGTACGGTGTTCTCGCGTGGGTGAGGGGCCATGGCTCGCGCGGTGGCGTCACCGGACTGCGTGGTGCCGAGCCCGGGCGGCGCCGCTCTCGGCGGCGCTCTCTTTCACCAAGCGCCCCGCGTCTGGTCCCGTCCGTGCCGCACGCCCTGGGCCCCTCGCATCCGTATCAAGCGGGGCCGAGCGAGTCACACACCCACGAGGCACGAGGCCGCGCCGGTCAGCTCCCGCAGCTTTTCGCGTGTCTCGGCATCGGTCGAGTACACCACCGTGCCGATCATTCCCCGTGTCAGCAGCACCTTGTACGTGTTGCTGATCAGCCGGGTAACATCCGCGTCCGGTGTCGACTTCTTGAAGACCGGGTCTTTGGACGCCGTACGGTCGGTGACCCAGTGATCGCCACGCCATACCAGGTCAGGGCCGATGATGACGCCACTCCAGTCGTATTCGAAGCCCTGCGCCGTGTACACACAGCCCACCTGTCCGAAACCCGCCGGATCGGTCGCCCACAGAGCGGCCGGAGGGGCTCCCGCGACCGCCCGGTCACCGAAGACGTTCCAGGGCCGTTCCCACTCGCCGACGACGACGTCCGCGGGAAGTGCCTGCCCTGCCGGTACCTTCTTTGTCCACTTCCAGCAGTAGCCCGCGGACATGCGCGCGCTGTACCCCTGGGACCGGCGGTCGTCGAGGAACGCCTCCATCTCCCTCGGACTGTCCGCGACCATGAGCTGCATCTTGCCGTCCGGTTCCCATGTCACAGGACCGCCCGGCTCAAGCCCGAGCAGCCGCACGACCCAGCGCAGATACGCGTCGCTGCCACCGCAACGGAACTGGCTGTCGAGCGAGACCACCTGACAGCGGATTCCCTTCTTCGCCGCGGCCGCCTCGATCTCCGCGACCGTGCCCATCTCGCCGGGCCGGACGACCTGGTGCTCGTCCAGCAGGAATATCGGCACGCGCGCCGCGTCGATGAGTTCCTCGACCTGTGCCTTACCGGTGCGGTTCGATGCCGGTGTGTAGCGGTTGGCCGATGTCTCCCGCATGCGGTGAGCCTCGTCGCAGATCAGAACGTCGAGGCCGTTGCGTTCGGCGGTCATGAAGCTGTTGAAGTACTTGAAGAGTTCCTTCACCTCACGCTTCCGAGCGCCCGCGATCTTTCTCATGGTCGTGGTGAACGAGCTGGAACCCGTCGCGTGCAGCGCGGTGGTGCCCTGCCGGTACAGCTCACCGAGGAGTGACAGAGCGATGACGCTCTTGCCGGTGCCGGGTCCGCCGGTGACGATCACGACCTCTTTGTGATCGGACCGCTTGGCGCGCCGCACGGCATTGAGGACCGTGCGGTACGCGATCTGCTGCTCGTCCAGCAGAACGAACTGCTCGCGCTCGCGCACCTCCTGGGCGGCCACTGCCATGAGCTGCTTCGAGGGGCCGATCTTTCCGTTGACGAGCTCGTCCGCGGCCGAGGCGCCTGACCCGGCCCCCAGCCTCGTCCGCAGGAAGTCGATGAACTCTCCGCGCCGCGCTCCGATGAAAAGCTGACCGTGCTGGTCCTGCTCGGTCTCGAACAGCCCGCTGACGCCGAACTCGGTGGCATTGTGCAGATACGCGGCACCGCTGACACGTTCGGGATGCTCGGCCAGCGCACCGTTGAACGAGATGAGGTATTCGCAGTAGCCACGTACCTGGTCGACGGGGTTCAGCACTGCTCGGGCGTACGCTTCGATGCGGCAGAGCGACGGATCGTCGTCGTCCGGTTCGGCGCTGCTCCACTGTTTCAGCTCCACGACGACGTACGACGGCAGGCCGGTTTCGGGATGTCTCCCGGCCAGCACCGCGTCGGCACGCTTGCTGTTCAGCGGCAGCCCGTACTCCAGGAGCATCTCCACTTGCCCGAGCCCCGCATCGTTGAGCGCGTTCGCGAGCACCGGGATGCTCCGTTCCCACGAACGGACCTCGGACGAACCAGGTTTGTGACCGTGCACGTGCACGAACTGCTCCGTCAAGCGGAAGAACAGGGCACCTGAGTGGCATTCGGCAGCGACCGCTGCGGCAGAGTCGCGGAACAGCAAGACATGCCCCCAGGCAGCACGAAGAATCTCGTGCGGGTGGGGGCATGTCCTTCGTCGCTCCGCCAGGCGGAGGGGAAGCCCGGCGGGCCGCAGCTACGTCGGGATCAAGGTTACCCCTGTCGCCTGCGGTAGGCGGGTGGCAACTGTGATCCTTCGGCGGTGAGCTTCGGACGGCCACCGGCGTACTGCTGCATGCCGATGGCGCCCGCGATGAGCCGTCGTAGTTCGTTGTGTGCCGCCTGATCGAACGCGTAGACCACCGTTCCGACCACGCCGCGGGTAAGAAGCACGTGGTAGGCGTTGAGGACGCACCGGGTGACGACCGCTTCGTCGATCGGCCCCCGGAAGGCGGGGTCGCAGGACGCACTCCGGTCCACCGTGAACTTTCCTTTACGGAATACCAGGTCGGGGCCGATGATGACGCCGTTCCAGTCGTACTCGAAGGTCTGTGCCGTGTAGACGCAGCCGATCTGGTCGACGCCACGGCTATCGGTCGACCACAGGTCCGCCCGTGGTGCGTACGGGACGCTGTGCTCCGGCTTCACGTTCCAAGGGCGGCGCCAGTCCCTGATGTGCACGTCGTCGACAAGCTGGTCTCCGTCCGGGTTGCTCCACGGCCAGCAGAAACCCGCGGTGATGCGGGCTGTGGCCCCTTCCAGATGGCGTTCCCGGATGAACTGCTCCATCTGCTCGGGGGAGTCGGCGACCGTCAGCGTCATCCTCCCGTCCGGTCGCCAGGCGACCGGATCGGAGGCGTCAAGGCCCAGCAGTTGCTGCACCCAGCGCTGATACCGCTTGCTGCCGCCTGCCCGGAACGTGCCCTCCAGATCGGTCACTTCGACATCGCAGCCCATGCCCTCGGCGAGCTCTTTGAGATACGTGGCAGTGCCCACCTCGTCCGGACGGATCGACTGGTGATCGTCGAGCAGGAAGATCGGCACTTTGGCGGCTCTTATCAGCTCGGTCGCCTGCGGCCGGTCGTCGTCCCGCAGAGCCTTCGGCATCCAGCGGTACGTCGAACTGCGTCGCATGCGGTGCGCCTCGTCACAGATGAGGACGTCGACGCTGTCCGGTGGAGTCTCACTGAAGCTGTTGAAGTACCGGTACAACCTGTTGGCCGCGCGGCGCTTGCCCGCTGTCTGCCCTCCACGGGCGGTGCTGAGCATGATCTCCCGCAGAGTCTCCGTGTAAGCGTGTGAGCCGCTCGCGAGCACGGCCTCGCGGCCCTTGAGCCCGAGGGCACGCTGCAACTCCAGGGCCACCGCGCTCTTCCCGCTGCCAGGGCCGCCCCGCAGGATGTAGACACGCTTGACGCCTGGATCGGGAGCCTGGCTGTGGGCGGCTTCGGCGTCGTAGAACAAGCCGACGTCGAAACTGGTGAAGTGAGCGGTTTTCTCCAGATGCCGGGTGATCCGGTCGACCGCGACGTACTGCTCGTCGAGGAGCGTCAGCCCGCCACCGCGGACGGAGCGATCACGGGCCACCTCGGTGACCTTGCGCAACGGGTCCTGGCGGGCCCGCTCCAGCGCGGTTGCCGCACGCTTCCCGGACGCTACGCCGAATCTCGACGTGAGCACTCGTCGGAAGCGGGCCAGATCATCGAGCGTGTAGAGGAAGCCGTGGTCGGTCTCGGGCAGGCCGAACAGCGCCTCCACGTCCGCGTCACGTGCGTTGTGGAGCAGCGCGACCCCCATCAGCGTGTCTTCGTTCTCTCTCAGATGAGGCAGATAGCGGAGCATGTACTCGCAGTAGCGCTGGACCTGCCGGACCGGATGCAGTTTGTTCTTCCCGTCGCCGAACCCGAGATCGACGGCGATGGGGCACAGTGGGTCCACTGTGGCGTGCCGTACCTGCTTCAGCTCGATCGCAAGGTACGAATCCGTCCCCGTACCTGGGTGCCGGCCGCACAGGACCAGGTCGACCGCGCAGTTGGTGTGCGGCAGGTCGACCTCGACCTGCACCTCGACTTCGTCGAGGCCGCAGTCCAGCAGAGCTTGTACCACTACGGGGATGCTGTTGTTCCAGGAAGCGATGTCGCCCTTGCCGGCCGTTCCTCCCCTGAGCCGGGAATGCTCGTGCATCAGTTGCTGGGTGAGTGGAAGGTGCGCCGATTCGGCTCGGGGCACGATGAGTCGGCCGATTTCGGCGGCGGACAGTTGCAGGAGCACGAAGGGTCCCCAGGCACGAGATGACTCGTGCGGGTGGGGGCATGTCCTTCGTGACTTCGCCGAAGCGGAGCGGAAGCCCGTCGGGCCGCAATGACGTTCTGTAGATTACCGGCTACGGAAGAAGAGGGCGGGCCCCTGGGAGCCCGCCCGCCGCCCGGCTCAGCCGAGGCGGTCCACCACGAACTGCGCCAAAGCCCACGCCAGGTTCGAGCCGAGGCTCGCCGTGATGCCAACCAGGACATCACGGATCCAGGTGCGACGCTTGGGCATGTACTCGACAGCAACCACAGGGATGCGTCCCCTTCGGGTCGATCGGTGACGGCGCTGGATAGCTCCCGCCGGGAGCGCACCATGAGGCAGCGTCACCGAACCGAAGGGCATCACGTACTCCCCGGGCCACGTCGCGTACACCCTCCGAGGAGGGCACGCGGTGCACGGCAACGTTAGTCCACTACTGGGCGGTGTGGGGAAGGAGTTAACTCGGACCCCTCCTTCGGGAAGCCCAGGGGAAGGGGACCGGTCCGGAGTCCCCCCCAGTGAGTGCGTGGGGGTGGCCGTTACTTCGAGGCCATTTTGCGGGCTATCTCCTTGATGGCCGCCTGGGGGTCCGTCGGTAGTCCGTCCCAGTCGAGGCCCAGGGCCGTCAGCGTGTTCCGTGCCTCCGTGACCCGTTCCGGGACCGGGGCGTCGGTGGAGAACTCGTACAGGACCCTGGCGTACTCCTCCCGCTGGTTGGGGCCGGTCCGGCGCCAGAACGCCAGGGTTTCGCCCAGGTGTTCCAGGGTGTGGTCGTCATGGCCCTCGGGGTGGTTCTCGGCCGTCTGTTCCCAGCGTTTGGCGAAGTAGTGCCAGGCGTCCTTCGAGGCGAGGCCGAGTCCTGTGGCCGCCGCCGCGCCGGCGAGGGCCCAGCCGACCGGGGTTGCCGCCAGGACTCCGGCGCCGGCGGTGGCGCCTGCTCCTACCGCCGCCGCGGAGACCAGGGTCGCGACCGAGCCCGACGCGCCGGCCGCGCCGGAGACCGCCTGTACGAGCTTGTTCCGGCGGCCCCGCTGGTTCTTGTACAGGGCGTAGAGCTGGATCGTGCGCAACGAGATCGGGCGCCGCTTGTCCCCGAAGGTGACCTGTACCTCTCCCGCCAGTTCGCGGAGGGCGGTCTCCATCGCCTTCTTGTACGCCTCACGGCGTTCCTGGTCCGCCAGCGCACGGGTGAGCCCCTGCTCGGCGCTCGCGATGTGCTCCTTGATCTCCGGCAGTCCGACGATCTCGATGTCGAAGAGCTGCCTGGACAGGAGCTGCCGCTCCGGTGGCAGGTCGGCCGCGTTGCCGGTGCTGCCGTACGACGGATCCTGCTCCAACTGCTCGCGGAGCGCGGCGGCCTGTCTCTTCCAGTCGGCGAGGTCCTCGTGGAGCTTCGCGAGGAGCATCCGCTGGACCACCACCTGCTCCTGGGCGGCGACGAGCGCTTCCAGGGGCTCGATCTCCTCCCGCTTGATCAGTTCCTTCAGCTCGTGGGCCCGTTGGTGCGCGTGCAGCCCCTTGCGCAGGTAGCGGCCCGCCTGGATCGCGCCGGCGGGCAGTGCCGCACCGGCGCCGGGCGCCAGTACGGAGTTGTACAGGGCCACGTTCTGGCCGGCGAGGTTCATGGCGCCGCCCGTCCCGGTGAGCGCCTGCCCGACGAAGTTCGAGGCGTGCTGCGCGGTGTCCGCGGCCGCGCCCCGGTACTCGCTGTTCGCGGCCCGGCGCTCCCCGCTGCCGGACGGCGCCGCCTCCCGTTCCCGGTGGGCCGTGCGCGCGGCGGACGCGCTGCTGACGGCGCCGTACCCGGCGGTCAGGGTGGACGCGAACGGGGCGCCCACGCCGAGGGCGTAGGAGGCGTCCGTGCTGAAGGTGGGGACGTCGTACTGCCCGGCCACGGTGGCTCCGCCCGCCATGCCCGACGAGTTGGCCGTCACGTCCAGGGCGGCGGCCGGTCCGTCGACGGCGCGCCCGCTCGGCTCCGAGGGGCGTTTCCCGTCACTCCCCTCGGCGGGCGTCCGCCCGCCGGCCCGCTGGACGTGGACGCCCGTCGGCGGGGTCCGCCGGTGCCCCTGGCCGGGGCCCTGCTCCTGCTGCTCCCGCGCGACCATGCCGGCCACGGCCGCGTTCCCCGCGGTCCGCTGGAACTGCAGTACGGTGCCGGGCGCCAGCGGGCCGGCCGGCGCGGTCACCGGTGTTCCGGTGCCGGCGGGCCGTACGGGCGCCTGCACCGTGTTCTGTAAGGCCGCCGTCGGATGTACGGCGTGTTCCCTGCCCATGAACCTCTCCTGCCTCCGCGATCAGTCCTGCCAGCCTTGCCCGGCGGGAGCGGAAACGGAAGGGATCAACGGACGAAGTCAGGAGGAGGAAGAGGAGGAGGAGCGTTCCGCGTTCTTCTCCTTGATGCGGGCCGCCTCCTTGCGGACGTCCGCCTGCGTGGCGCGCTCCCGGACCAGCCAGTCGGGGCTTTCCGTCTTCAGCGCCTCGATCTGGTCCGTGGTGAGGGGGTCCGTCATGCCGCCGCGGGCGAGGCCCGCGATGGAGACGCCCAGTTTGGCCGCGACGACCGGGCGGGGGTGGGGGCCGTTGCGGCGGAGGGTTGTCAGCCACTCGGGCGGGTCGGTCTGCAGTGCGTTCAGCTCGTTGCGGGAGACGACGCCCTCCTGGAACTCCGCGGGGGTGGCCTCCAGGTACACGCCCAGCTTCTTCGCCGCGGTCGCGGGCTTCATCGTCTGGACAGTGGTCTTGTGCGATGTCATGAAGTCAAGCGTATCGAGCGTGTGAGCGGCCGCCGACCACGGCCGGTAACCTGGCCGGGTGACAGGCTCGGACACACCTCCCTCATTCAGACTCGCCTACGTACCGGGGGTGACACCCACCAAGTGGGTGCGGATCTGGCACGAGCGGCTGCCCGAGGTGCCCCTGGCCCTCGAAGGGGTGTCCGCCGCCGAGGCGCCCGGGATGCTGCGGGGCCGGGGTGCCGATGCCGGGTTCGTGCGGTTGCCGATGGACCGGACGGGGCTCAGCGCGATCCCCCTCTACACCGAGACGACCGTTGTGGTGGTGCCCAAGGACCATGCCGTGGCCGCCGTCGAGGAGGTCTCCGCCGCCGATCTGGCCGACGAGGTGGTGCTGCACCCCCTCGACGACACCCTGGAGTGGGAGCGCCCGCCGGGGCTGCCCGCGGTCGAGCGGCCCGCGACGACCGTGGACGCCGTCGAGCTGGTGGCGGCGGGTGTGGGGCTGCTCGTGGTGCCGCAGTCGCTGGCCCGGCTCCACCACCGCAAGGACCTCACGTACCGGCCGGTGACGGACGCCCCCGAGTCGCGGGTGGCGCTGTCGTGGCCGGAGGACGAGACCTCCGACCTGGTGGAGCACTTCATCGGGATCGTCCGGGGGCGGACCGTCAACAGCACCCGGGGGCCTGCCGCGCCCGCGCCCGCGCCCGCCTCCGCCGCGAAGGCGAAGCCGAAACCGAAGCCGAAGCCCGCGTCGAAGGCGGCGGCCCCCCGGCGCGCGGGCGGGGCCGGGAAGCCGGCCAAGGGCGGGGCGAAGCGCGGGAAGCCGCGCCGCCGGTCCTGAGCGGCGCTCGCGGGAACCGGAGCCGCTCCGGCGCGCGTCCCCCGCCGTGATGACGTTGCGTGAGAGGTACGGGGAAGAGAAGCCGGTCACCCGGGGGTGGGCCGGTTGTCTGGCCGTGGTGGGCGGGTTCCTGCTGGGGGCCGCCGTGTGGACGGCCGGGGCGGGGCCCGGGGTGCGGGGCGCGCTGGAGGGGGAGCGGGATCTCAGCCTCGTCTACGTCGAACTGCCCCTTCTGCTCTTCGGGATGCCCGCGCTCGCCCTCGCGGTGTGGGCGCTGGTCACCGGCGTCCTACGGGTCAGGGAGGGGACCGCCGCGCTCCTCATGGTGGTGGTGCTCGCCCTCGCCGCGTGGGCCGGTATGGAGTGGCTCGACGTACGGACCGCCCGGTTCACGTCGCAGGAGGGCTGGTGACGCGCTGACCGGGGGCGGCGTCAGCCGCCCGCCCCGTCCGGTCCGCCCGTTCCGTGCCGACGTCGAGTTCGCGGATGCCCGCGCCCGAACCGGCCGCTTTGTGCACCGTGACCTTCAGGTGACGTGCCGGGGCGCCCGGCCGCAGCGGCTGCCAGTGGGCCGCGTCCGTGGACGTCTCGACCGTGAACCCGGAGGGGCGCGTCGGCGTCCACCGAGGGGTGACGGAGAAGACCGGCTCCATGCGGCCCAGATCGACCGTGAGGGCCGCCGTGGTGTCCTCGGGGACCCACGCGGTGGCCACGCTGCCGTCCACCGCCGCCTCCGCGTACAGGCCCGGCTGCTCCGAGGTGGCGCTCGCCGGGCGGCAGCGGGCCGCGTTCCGGGTCGCCGTGAGGTCGGGGCGGCGCGTGGGCAGCGTGAGCGTGGAGTCGAGCAGGCGGTCGCCCGCCGGGGTGTGCACGGTGAACGGGGCGCCGGACGTCAGCCGTACCGTCGTCTCGTGGGCGCCGAGCGCCACGTCGTACGTACGCCCCTGCCAGCGCAGCCCCCGTACCGTCACGCCCCGCGCGAGCTGCGGCGGCAGCATCGGGTCGAGCCGTACGCCGTCCGTACGCGGCCGGAGCCCCGTCAGACCGTGCGTGAAGACCTGGAGGAAGCCGCCCTTGCCGGTCAGGAAGTCCTGCGCGGGCGAGCCGGCGAGGGGATCGTCCGCGCCCGCCTTGTCGCCGCGCGCCTCGGAGAAGAGCGCGAACGGGCCCCGGACGAAGGGGCGGATCGCCCGCTGGAGATACGTGTACGTCGCGCACCCCGGCTCGCCGACGGCCGCCGCGTCGATCGCGTGGACCGAGTCCGTCATGGCGGGCCCGTCCGGATCGGTGCGCTCCGCGTAGTAGTCGAGCGTGGCCGCCGCCGCGCCCGGGGGCATCGGCCACTCCAGGGGGTAGATGAGCAGGACGGTGTCGGCCTGTTTGATGCGTGAGCCGTCGTACCCGGCGTACTGGAGGTAGATCCTGCGCTCGGGGTCGTAGGGGATACGGATCCGGTCCGCGATCCGGGTCCAGACGCCGGGCGGCTCCTCGCCGACGAGCGCGGCGGCCTCGGTGGCGCGGCGCAGCGCGGTGGCGGCGCCCGCGTTGGTGAAGACGCCGTCCGTGACGCCGTTGCTGTACTCGTCGGGGCCCGCCACCTCCTTGACGGAGTAGGTGCCGTCGTCGTCGGCCGTGACGCGGGAGGCCCAGAACTCCGCGATGCCCTTCAGCAGCGGCCAGCCGCGCTCCCGCAGCCAGTCGCGGTCGCCGGTCGCCTCGTAGTACTGCCAGACGGCGAGCGCGATATCGCTCTGGAGATGGTTCTGGGTGACGCAGTGCGGCGGGTTCCAGGACTGGCACTCCGTCCAGAGGTGGCCCGAGCCGCCGCTGGTCCACGGGTAGAAGAGCCCTTTGAAGCCGAGCTTTCCGGCGTTCTCCGCGGCGGCTTCCCGGGTGCGGTAGCGGTACTCGACGACGGAGCGTGCCAGTTCCGGGCGGGTGGCCAGCAGGGCCGGGAACATGAAGATCTCCGCGTCCCAGAAGATCAGGCCCGCGTAGTTGTCGCTGGTCGTACCGGTCGGCGCGATGCTGTCGGACGAGCCCTCGCGGGCGGCGGTCAGCAGCCCGTACCGGGCCGCGCGCAGCCAGGCCCCGAGGTCCGGCTGTCCGGGGACGTCGATGTCGGCGGCCCACAGGGGCGCCCACGCGGCGGCGTTGCGGGCGAACAGCGCGGGCCAGCCGCGGCCGGCCGCCCGCCGTGCGGCGGCGACGGCGGCGGCGCGCGGATCGCGCGCGGTCAGCGCCGTGTTGACGCCGACGTACTTGACGAAGGTGTACGTACGGTCCGCCCGCACACCGACGGGCCCCCGGAGCGCGGGCCGCGCCACCACGGCGACCGCGCCGTCGGTGCCCGTGCCCCTGGCGCGGAAGGTGTCGGCCTCCGCGTCGCCTCCGGTACGGGTCAGCCGCCGCGCCCCGCGCCAGTCGAGCGCGCCGGTGACGGTGGCCTCGCCGGTCCAGCGCGGGGTCAGCCGCAGCCGTACGGCGCCGGTGTGGGCGTCGGAGCGGTCGGTGAGCACCTCGTACGTCAGATCGGTGGCGCGGCCGTCGGCGGTGGTCCAGCGCAGGCTGGTGACGACGACCCCGCAGCGCAGCAGCAGGCGCTGGCGGTAGTGGGAGATCCGGCTCCCGCGGCCGAAGGTCTCGTCGCCCACGCGGACGTCGAGCGCCGTCCAGGTGGGCAGGGCGGCGAGCACCTGGCGGTCGGCGGTGACGTCCGGTTCGTGGGCGTAGAGCCCGGCGGCGAACGCGCCGTCGTAGCGGGGCGTGTACAGCGGCCATCCCGTCGCGCCGCCCGGCTCGTCGTACCCGGAGCCGGTGGGCGGGACGCGGGCGCCCAGATAACCGTTGCCGGTGTACGCGTGGTAGCCGTCGGCGGGGTCGAAGCGGGTGGCGGTGGGGGACCAGCCGGGCCCGGTCTCCTGCCCGCAGGGCGGGTCCGGCGGTGTGGTGCCCGCCCCGGGCCCCGGCCCCGGGACCGCGCGGGGGCCCGGGGCGGGGGTCGCGTACGAAGCCGGCAGGACGGCCAGCAGCAGGGTGGCGGCGACGAGCGGTGCGCTGAGACGGGTGCGGGGGGAGGAGCGGGGGGAGTGACAGGGGGAGGAGATCACGGGTACGACCGTAGGAAGGGCGTGCCCGGTGGCCCGGCACGGCGCGCGCGGCAGGAGGGCGGCGGTGGGGCGGTTCCTCCGGGAAGCCGCAGCGTAAACGCGAATCATCACTTCGAGTGAAACCGTGGCCCACGCTTGCGGTCCACAACCGACGGTTGCCAATCTGTTGCTGTGTGTCAACCTGATGGGAGTGGCCCGTGGCCTTCGGTGAGCAGCCCGCTTATCTGCGCGTGGCGAGTGATCTGCGCGAGAAGATCGTCAATGGCGCGCTGCCCCCGCACACCCGCCTCCCGTCGCAGGCCCGTATCCGCCAGGAGTACGGCGTCTCCGACACGGTCGCGCTGGAGGCGCGGAAGGTGCTGATGGCCGAGGGCCTGGTGGAGGGCCGCTCCGGGTCCGGGACGTACGTACGGGAGCGGCCCGTGCCGCGCCGTATCGCCCGGTCCGGGTACCGGCCGCCGGTGGGGTCCAGCCCGTTCCGCCAGGAGCAGGCGGAGGCGGGCGTACGGGGCACGTGGGAGTCGAGGAGCGAGCAGTGCGAGGCGTCGCAGGAGATCGCCGCCCGGCTCGGCATCGAGCCCGGGGACCGGGTGATGCGCACGCGCTACGTCTTCCGGGAGGCGGGCGATCCGATGATGCTCTCCACCTCCTGGGAGCCCCTGGCGGTGACGGGGCGTACGCCGGTGATGCTGCCCGAGGAGGGGCCGCTCGGCGGCTGCGGCGTGGTGGAGCGGATGGCGGCCATCGACATCGTCGTGGACAACGTCCTGGAGGAGGTCGGCGCGCGCCCGGGGCTGGCGGACGAGCTGATCACGCTCGGCGGAGTGCCCGGCCATGTGGTGATGGTCCTGGAGCGGACGTACTACGCGTCGGGGCGCGCGGTGGAGACGGCGGATGTCGTCGTCCCCGCCGACCGCTACCGGATCGCCTACCACCTTTCGGTCAAATGACCGGAGGGCGGGTGTTCCCGCCCGCACGGTGGTGACGGGGAGCGCGCTCCGGCGGATTCGGCGGCTCGTCCGCCCGCCGCTCCCGCGGCTCCCGGGGCCGGACGCGAGCGGCCTGACCACGGCCGATTCCTGCGGCCGGGGCCGCGTCGGCCGCGCGGCGGAGCGGTCCGCGGGGCGCGCGGACACCGGCGGGGAGTGGGAGACGGGGCCGGTCCTGGCAGGGGGCGCGTTCGGCTGAGTGCGCCCCCTGCCCTCGGTTTCCGGCGGTTTGTTGGCCGGATGCGTGCCTCTTTGTGCAAACCCATATTCGCTCAGTAAAGGTCAGGCGTACGCTCGGGCATATGCGGAATGCGGTTTCCTGGAGAACCTCGGAGAGACGCGGGGCGTCGGTGGAAGGGGCTCGATGAACGACAACGGAGCCCTGCTCCCATGGCTGGTCATACGGCAGGACGACAACGGCAATCGCTACCGCGTCGGCAGGTACGCCACGGAGGACGAGGCCCAGAAGATGGCCGACAACCTCGGGACGCGCGGACACCGGCAGATGTACTGGGTGGAGCGCGTCAGTCAGACCACCCCGTAGCGCGGCCCCTCGGCAGGGCCTCCGGGGCGCACGGCCCCGTCGCGTCGGCGCGTTACGCTCCGGCGCATGAGTGATCGTGTGGTGGTGGCGGGCGCCGTGTACGACCGCGGCAGGCTGCTGGCGGCCCGGCGCAGCGCGCCGCCCGAGCTGGCCGGCCGCTGGGAGCTGCCCGGCGGCAAGGTGGAGCCGGGGGAGCGTCCCGAACAGGCCCTCGTGCGTGAGCTGCGGGAAGAACTGGGCGTGGAGACGCGCCCCGTGGAGCGGGTCCCCGGTGAGTGGCCGCTCAAGCCGGGCTATGTGCTCCAGGTGTGGACGGCCCGGCTGCTCGCCGGGGAGCCCGAACCCCTGCCGCTGGAGGACCACGACGAGCTGCGCTGGCTCGGCCCGGACGAGATCGACACGGTGGACTGGCTCGACCAGGACCGCCCGGCGGTCGCCGAGGCGGCCCGTCGCCTGCCGTGACGCCGGTGCCGGTACTCCGCGCCCCGGGTTCGTCCGCGCTGCTGCCGTCCCCGTCCGTGCGTCCGTTCCCGTCCGTGCGCGCTCCCGTTCCCGTCCGTCCGGGCTCCCGTACGCGCTTCCGCTCCTGTTCCCGTCCGCGCTTCCGTACGCGCTTCCGTTTCCGTCCGGGCTCCCGCGTCCGGCGGCGCTCACGGTCCCGCGAGGGTAGTTGTCCTTAATTCCGGGTATATGTCGAACTGCCCCTCTCGTACGGTGAGGGTCTGCCGTCGGTCCTGGGATGTGGTCGGCTTGATCGACACAGCGGATGGCGCCCGCGCCGAGTGGACCTTCCCTGCCGAACCCGACACCGTACGCACCGCACGTCACGCCGTGCACGACACCCTCCGCTCCTGGGGCGCCCCTCTCGCCCTCCAGGACCTGGCGGTCCTGCTCGTCAGCGAGCTGGTGACCAACTCCCTGCGCTACACCTCCGGCCCGATCGGCGTCCGGCTGGCCGTCCATGTCCTCGCGGCGGAGGGCGTGGATGCCGCCGGGGGAACGGCCGGTGGCGACGCCGTTCTGCTGGTGGAGGTCTCCGACCCGCTGCCCGATCCTCCGACGGAACGTCTCGCAGGTCCGGAGGACGAAGGGGGCCGCGGACTGCGGCTCGTGGCCTGTTCCGCCCGGCGCTGGGGGACCCGGCGCGGGAAGACTGGCAAGACCGTGTGGTTCGAGCTGCCCCTCCCTGGTTAGAAGAGTGAAGGGAGAACGATCACGACGGACTCGGCTCAAAAAGAGCGAGACTGTGCTGTGATCGTGAACGGCGTGCCGGCCGGGGCCGTAGTGCTGAATACTGCGGGCATGGCCGGTCCGGTGCGTGAGCTGGAGGGGACGGTCGCGTGAGCGAGATATCTGGGACGGCGGGTGACGTCGTATGGCAGAGCAATCCACCCGGCTCGATCTATGACTACATCAAGGTGGCTTCCTTCTCGATCGGCCCCGACGGGCTGGTCGACCAGTGGAGCGGGCGCGCCGCGGAGCTGTTCGGCCTCGACGCGCACCAGGTCAGGGGCAGGGACCCGGTCGAGGTGTTCGTACCGGCCGAGCTGCGTCGGCAAGGTCACCGCACGGTCAAGGAGATCCTCGACGGCAAGGAATGGACCGGACTGGTCCCGTTCCGGGCCGGCGAGCGGGGTACGGAGCACGGGCTCGCCGAGATCTATGTCATGCCGAGCGAGACGGAGAACGGCGACAGAGGAGCGCTCTGTCTCGTCGTGGACGTGCGCGCGTTGCAGCGGATCGAAACCGATCTGGCCTCTTCGCAGGCGATTTTCGGCCAATCTCCCTTCGGGTTCCTGCTGTTCGACACCGACCTCAAGGTGCGTCGCGCCAACCAGCGGTTCGCGACGGTCTTCGGCGGCACCGCCGGCGAACACCGGGGCCGTACGGTCCACGACTACCTCTCCCGCCCCGAGGCCGACCGGCTGACCGGGGCCCTCAAGCGGGTGCTGGAGACCGGAGACACCGTCAGCGACCTCCAGATCGTCGGCACCGCGCCCGAGGACCAGGAGCGGCGGCACTGGTCGATCAACCTCTACCGGGTGCACAGCGGTTCGGGGCGGACCATCGGCGTCGCCGGGGTCGGCACGGACGTCACCCGCCGGCACAACGCCGCCAGGGAGGCCGCCAGCGCCCGGCGCGACCTCGCCCTCCTCAACGAGGCCAGCGCCCGCATCGGCAACTCCCTCGACCTGGAGACCACCGCGCGCGAACTGCTCGGCGTCGCCGTCCCCGGCTTCTGCGACCTCGCCGCCGTCGACCTCTACCAGTCCCTGCTCACCGGCGAGGAGGCGCCGCCGGGGCGCTGGGGCTCCTCCGGGGCCGAGTCCGGCGGCGGCAGCGCCACGCTGCGCCGGGTCGCCTTCGCCAGCGCCGTCTCCGACGGGCCGCTGGGCGCGCCGGGCGGCAGCGACGGCTATGTGTCACCGGACGTCGGCGCGGTCCACCGCTTCCCGTTCAGCTCGCTGAGCGCGAGCGCCCTGCGCACCGCCCGGGTGCAGTCCATTCCGGGCCAGTCCGGCAGTCTCGTACGGTCCACGCTGGCCGTTCCGATGGTCGCCCACGACACGGTCATCGGCCTCGCCCAGTTCTCCCGTACGAAGGGCAGCGAACCCTTCGGCGACCAGGACCGGGCGCTCGCCGTCGAACTGGCCGCGCGCGCCGCCGTCTGTATCGACAACGCCCGCCTCTACCGCAGGGAGCACGAGCGCGCGCTGATCCTCCAGCGCAGCCTGCTGCCGCCCGGGGACCCGGAGGCCGCCGGGCTCGACATCGCCTGCCGCTATCTGCCCGGCAACACCGCCACCGAGGTCGGCGGCGACTGGTTCGACGTCATCGAACTCCCGGGCCACCGCACCGCGCTGGTCGTCGGCGACGTCATGGGGCGCGGCCTGCGCGCGGCGGTCGCGATGGGCGAACTCCGTACGGCCGTACGCACCCTGGCCCTGCTCGACCTGGAGCCCGCGGAGGTGCTCTCCGCGCTCGACGAGATCGCGCGCGGTCTCGGCACCCCCAGCGGCGCGCAGCAGGCGTCGCGGGTCGCCCACAAGTCCCGCGACGCGGAGCTGTCCGAGGTGTATCTGGCGACCTGCGTGTACGCCGTCTACGACCCGGTCACCCGGCGGTGCACGTTCGCCAACGCCGGCCATCTGCCGCCCGTCGTCGTCGAACCGGACGAGGCCGCGCTCATGCTCGACGTGCCGCCCGGCATGCCCCTCGGGGTGGGCGGGGAGCCCTTCGAGCAGGTGGAGGTCGACCTGGCCGAGGGGGCGCTGCTCGCCCTCTACACGGACGGCCTCGTCGAGTCGCGGGACCAGCCGCTCGACGAGGGGCTGAGCGCCTTCCGCGCGGCCCTCGGCGACGCGGCCCGCCCGCTGGAGGACGTCTGCGACCACGTCCTCACCACGCTCGACACCCGGCACGGCGAGGACGACATCGCCCTGCTGATGGCGCGGATCCAGGGACTGCCCGCCGAGGCCGTCGGCGACTGGAGCCTGCCGCGCGAACCGCGCTCGGTGGGCCGCGCCCGGGAGCTGGCCCGCGCACAGCTCGTCGCCTGGGACCTCGAACCGCTGGTGGACACGGTCGAACTGCTCGTCAGCGAGCTGGTCACCAACGCCCTGCGGTACGGCGAGGGCGAGATCAGGCTACGGCTGCTGCGCGACCGTACGCTCGTCTGCGAGGTCTGGGACGCGGGCCTCGTCCAGCCGAGGCGGCGACGGGCCCGCGACACCGACGAGGGCGGCCGGGGGCTGCAACTGGTCGGGCTGCTCAGCGCGGCGTGGGGATCGCGCCGTACCCCGCGCGGCAAGACGGTCTGGTTCGAACTCGCCCTGCCGGACGGGGACTCGACGGCGGAGCCGACGGTGGAGCAGCTTCTGAGCATGTTCTGAGCATGTTCCGAGGGGCGCGGGCGTACGCGTGCTGCCGGGGGCCCGAAGGCCCGAAGGCCCGAAGGCGTACGGCGGGCAGGCAGGCGGCCGAGGCTGCGGGCGGGCGGCGAGGCCGCGATGCGGCAGGGCGGCAGGGCCGCGAGGCTGCGGGGACGCGGCGCGCAGGTGCCCGCCGCGCGCCTTCGCGGTGCGTGCCGCCGCGCGCCCCCGCCGCACGCGCCGCCTTGCGTCACGCGGCTTCGCGTCACGCCGCCTTCAGCGCGGCCAGCCGCGCCTCGATCTCCGCGCTGTCGCCCGCGCTGTCCAACTGCTCGAACTGTGCGTCCAGCGACGAGTCGGCCAGCTCCCGCTTGCCCATCGCCCGCGCCTCCTCGCGCCGTACCTTGTCCTCGAACCGGCCCAGCTCGCTCGTCGGGTCGAGGACGTCGATGTTCTTCACCGCGTCCAGCATCCGGTTCTCCACCCGCGCCGACGCGTCCCGCGCCACCAGCTCGTCCCGCTTCGCGCGCAGCTCGGTCAGCTTGCCGCGCATCTTCTCCAGGCCCGCCTTCAGCTTCTCCACGACCTCCGTCTGGGCGGCGATGGTCGGCTCCGCGGTCCGTGCCTCCTTCTCCGACTGGAGCTGGCGGCCCAGCGCCACCCTGGCGAGCCGGTCGAAGGTGTCCGCCTCCGCGCCCCGGCCCGCCGCGCGCAGCTCGTCGGCCTTCCTGCTGGCCGCGAGCGCCTTCCCGCCCCACTCCCGGGCCGCCTCCGTGTCCTCCAGGTGGTCCTGTTCCAGCAGTCGGAGATTGCCGATGGTGCCCGCCACCGCCTCCTCCGCCTCGGCGATGTTGACCGTGTAGTCCCGTACGAGCTGGTCCAGCAGCTTCCGCGGATCCTCCGCCTGGTCCAGCAGGGCGTTGATGTTGGCCTTCGCGAGCTGGGTGACCCGCCCGAGGATGGTCTGCTTCGTCATCGCTCCACTCCTTGTGGCTCCTGGTGGTTCCTGGTGGGGAAGCTTCCTCCGGCGTGCTCAGAACCGGCCGCCGCCGCCCATCCGGCCACGCGTACCGCCGCCGCCGAAGCTGCCGGGTCCGCGCCCGCCGCCGCGATACCCCCCGCCGAACCCGCCCCGGAATCCGCCCCCGCCCGTCCCGCGTCCGCCGCCGAGCAGACCGCCCAGGAGGATGCCGCCGAGCAGGGCGCCGCCGACCCCGCCGCCCGCGCCCCGTACCCCGCCCGCGCCGTAGTGGCTCCCGTACGACAGCACGTCCCGCTCCGCCAGCTCCTGCGCCTGCCGGGCCAGCGCGTCCGCCTGCTGCGCCTCCGCCAGCGCCGGCTGGATCCCGCCCGACGCCGCCTGGGCCCGCGCCCACTCCAGCCGCCGCTGCGCCTCCGCCAGCCGGGTCCGCGCCTGGCTCCCGACCGCCCCGCGGTGCGTGGTGACGTAGTCGGCGGCGGCGCCCACCGCCGAACGCGCCGTCAGCAGCGCCTGGTCGAGGAGCGTGCCCGCCCGCAGGTCGCCCTCCTCCCGCGCCCGCGCGCCGGTCAGCGCCTCGTCCAGCACCGCGTCCGCCTCCTCGACCCGGCGCAGCGCGTCGATCGGGTCGTACGATCCCGCGGCGACCGCGCGCCGCACCTCCGCCGTCACCGCCTCGGCGCGGCCGATCCGGCCCTGGAGGTCGGCGGTCGGCACATCGGCCGGGGTGCCCCTCAGCAGCCCCCGGGCGTCCGCGAGATCCGTCTCCGTCTCCGTGAGTGCGCCGGGCAGCTTCCCGGCCGCCTCCGCCAGCTCCCGCGCCCGCCGCTCGACCGCGTCGACCAGCGTCGCCGCCTGCCCGACGGCGCCCTCGGCGGCCCGTACATGGACGGCGGCCCGCCCGTTCTCCCCCGACTCCACGAAACCGCCCGCCGTGTCCAGGGAGTCGGACGCGAAGACGAGCCGGTCCTCCGCCTGGGCGGGGCAGTCGGCGACCGGCGCGGACGCGGACTCGGCGTACCGCTCGCGCAGCCCCGCGAGGGTGGTGCGCGCCGTGCCCACCCGTTCGCCCAGCTCGCGGAAGGCGGCCCGGACCGCGGCGAGCGCCTGCGGCGCGGTCCGCTCCAGGGACCGCAGCCGGTCGAACGCCGCGGACTCCGCGTCCAGCCTGCGGTCGGCCTCCGCGCAGCGGGCGACGATCTCGTCGAGCATCGAGCGGCGGGCCGTGTCGTCCTCCGGATACGCGTCGTCCAGCTCCTGGCGCAGCCGGAACGCCACGGTCAGCTCCCCCTTCGCGAACGCCACCGCGTCGGTGAAGGGCGCCGCTGCCTCCTCGCCGAACTGTGCCCTGGCGAAGCCGAGTTCCTCCTCGCTGGTGCGCAGGGCGTCATCCGTCTCGACGAGCCGCCGCTTCGCCGCCGCGTCCAGCTCGGGGAGCGGGGGCACCGGCGGGTGCCGCTCCCCGCCGCCCGCCGCCCGGCCGCCGTCGTGGCCGTGACCGGGCGTCGTACGGGTGCCGACCCGCCGCCGGCGCTTGGCGAAGGCGTACGCGGCGACCGCCCCCGCGCCGACCACCACGACGAACGGCAGCACCAGATTGGTCGCGGCGCCCCCGTCCGCGGCGGCGCCGCCCGGATCGGCCTCGCCGGGGGTGACGGCGGGGGTGGGCACGGGCCGGCCCTCCAGCACGGCGCCGTACCCCTCGGCGGCGCCCAGCGCCGCGCCCGCCCAGTCGTTCTGCCGCAGCGCGGGCTCGATCGCGGTCCTGGCGACATCGGAGAGCTGCCCCCCGGTGAGGCCGGAACCGGGGCCGGCGGAGTAGGCGTACTGCCGGTCGTGGGTGGCGACGGCGAGGAGGACGTCGTCCTGGCCGAGGCCGTTGCGGGTGGCCGTGGCATCGGCCCAGCTCTGGGCGGGCCGGCCGGAGAAGTCCCGTACGTACGTCACGAAGAGCTGGACGCGGTGGCGGTCGTAGAGGCGGTCGAGCGCGGCGGCGACCTGTGCGGTGTGGCCGTCGAGCGCGCCCACCCCGTCGGTGATCTGGCCCTGCCGGGAGAGCGGGGCCGGGTCCTCGGCGCGGGCGTCGCCTGCCCCGGGCAGCAGCAGCCAGCACGCCAGGACCAGCAGGGCCAGCAGCGGCCGGCCGGCGGTACGGGGCGGGGGGCGGCTCTCGAAGGGCGTCACATTTCGGAGGTTATGTCCGTGGGGAAAGGCCCGCGACCGGACCGCGGAGGGGTCTGCGGCCGGACCGCGGAGGGGTCCGCGACCGGGGGCGGCCGGGTCTGCGGCCGGACCGCCGGGGGCTCGCGGCCGGGTGGCCGAGGGCCCCCGACGGGGCCGCCGAAGGGGCCCTCGGCCGCCGTACCCGCACGTCCTGCCCGGTGACCGGCCGGTCCGCTAGTGTCGCGATCATGTCCGTGTTCGAGCATGGCTTCCCCTTCGATCCGGCGTACGGCCGGAGTCTCGACCAGCTCCTCGCCCTCCCCGCGCCGCCCGCGCCGCCGGACTTCGACGCCTTTTGGCGGGCGCGGTACGAGACGGCGCGCCGGGTGGCGACGGCGCCCGCCGTCGGCCCGCAGGAGGAGGAGCGCGGGGGGTTCAGGACCTTCGGGGTCTCCTTCACCTCCGTCGGCGGGCTGCGGCTCGGCGGCTGGCTGGTGCTGCCCGCCGAGGGTCCGGCGGAGCACGGCTTCGTCGTCGGGCACGGCTACGGCGGACGCCAGGACACCGGCGACGCCGTACCGCTCCCGCTGCCGCGCTCGGCGGCGCTCCTGCCGTGCGTCCGGGGGCTGGGCGCGCGCAGCCGCCGCCCCGGCATCCCGGGCGAGGCGGACCCGCACGTGCTGCACGGCATCGAGTCCCGCGACACGTATGTCATCGGCGACTGCGTGGCCGACCTGTGGTGCGCGGCGTCGGCGCTGCTGGAGCTGGTGCCGGAGCTGGCGCACGCCGTACCGGGGGAGGACGGGGCGACCGGCGCGCGCCTCGGTTACGTGGGCGAGAGCCTCGGCGGCGGTCTCGGCGCGCTGGCGCTGCCGTGGGACGACCGGTTCGCGTGCGGCCAGCTCACGGTTCCGACCTTCGGTGACCAGCCGCTCCGGCTCACGCTCCCCTCCGTGGGCAGCGGCGAGGCGGTACGGGGCCTCCACCGCGAGCACCCCGAGGTCGCGGAGGTCCTGCCCTACTTCGACGCCGCCACGGCCGCGAGCCGGACCCGGGTGCCGGTGCTGGTGGCACCGGCGCTCTTCGATCCGGCCGTGCCGCCGCCGGGGCAGTTCGCCGTCTACAACGCGCTGGCGGGCCCGCGTGAGCTGCACGTCCTGCCTGCGGGCCACTTCGAGCACGCGGGCGGCGAGCAGGAGGAGAAGGAGCTGGCCGCCGCGCGCCGGCGCTTCTTCGCGGAGCGCCTGAGCGCCTGACCGCCTGACCGCCTGAGTACGTGTGTACGTGAGTACGTGAGCGCGTGAGCGCGTGAGCGGCCGGGGGTCCGGGCGGGAACGAGAGGAAGACAGGCAAGCTTGCAAGGCTGCCTGTCCTTCGCCTACGGTGACCCCATGCCCGAGCCGAGCGGACCGCCCGCGCCGCCCCCGCCGTACGAGAGCGGGGAGCCGAGCCCCGAGCGGATCGCCGCCGAGCTGACCTCCGTCGTCGGCCGGCTGATGCGCCGGCTCCGTACTACCTCGCCCGACGACCACCTCACGCCCTCCCAGCGCTCGGTCATGGCCCGCCTGAGCGGCGAGGGCCCGGCCACCACGGCAGCGCTGGCCCGCGCCGAGTACGTACGGCCGCAGTCCATGCGGCAGACCCTCGCCGCCCTGGAGGAGCAGCACCTGATCGAGCGGACCCCCGACCCCGACGACGGCCGTCAGTCCGTCGTCTCCGTGACGGAGACCGGCCGCAGGACGCTCGCCACGGTGTACGCGGCCAAGCAGGACTGGCTCTCCCGGGCGATCGCCGACGAACTCGATCCCGCCGAGCGCCGGGCGCTGGCCGAGGCCACGGAGCTGATGCGCCGCCTCGGCGGGAGATGAGCCGCGGCGCGTCCTCCTCGCAGTCCCTCGCGCCCCACCCCTCGCGCCCATCCCTCACGCAAGGAGTCACCCGCATGACCGCCACCACCCTGGACCCGAAGACCGCCCTGGTCGTCGTCGACCTCCAGAAGGGCATCGTCGGCCTGCCCACCGTCCACCCGGCCGAGGACGTCGTCGCCCGCTCCGCCGAACTCGCCGCCGCCTTCCGGGCCAAGGGCCTGCCCGTCGTCCTCGTCCGCGCCGTGGCCGCCGCGCCCGGCCGTACGGAGAGGCCGATGCGCGGCGGTGGCCGGCCCGCCGCCGACTGGGCCGACCCGGCGGACGGCCTGGGCGCCGAGGAGAGCGACCTCGTCGTCGTCAAGCGCGTCTGGGGTGCCTTCCACGGCACCGACCTCGACCTGCTCCTGCGCCGCCTGGGCATCACCCAGACCGTGGTGACCGGCATCGCGACCAGCAAGGGCGTCGAGTCCACCGCCCGCGCCGCCCACGAACACGGCTACCACGTCACGGTCGCCACGGACGCGGTCACCGACATGGACGAGGCCACCCACCGCAACTCCGTCGAGCGGATCTTCCCGGCGCTCGGCGAGACCGGCACCACCGAGGAGATCATCGAGCTGCTCGGCTGACCGGGACCGGCGTCGCTACGCTTCCCGGCGCCGGATCTTGTTGCCCAGCCACACCAGCGGGTCGTACTTCCGGTCCGCCACCCGCTCCTTGAGCGGGATCAGCGCGTTGTCCGTGATGCGGATGTTCTCCGGGCACACCTCCGTACAGCACTTGGTGATGTTGCAGTACCCCAGCCCGTGCTCGTCCTGCGCCGTCCTCCCGCGGTCGAGCCCCGACTCCCCGGCGGCGTCCAGCGGATGCATGTCCAGCTCGGCCACGCGCATCAGGAAGCGCGGCCCGGCGAAGGCCGTCTTGTTCTCCTCGTGGTCCCGCACCACATGACAGGTGTCCTGGCACAGGAAGCACTCGATGCACTTGCGGAACTCCTGCGAGCGCTCCACATCGATCTGCTGCATCCGGTAGTCGCCCGCGGCCACCCCCGGCGGCGGTACGAACGCCGGGACCTCCCGCGCCTTCGCGTAGTTGAAGGACACGTCCGTCACCAGGTCGCGGATGACCGGGAAGGCGCGCAGCGGTGTGACCGTGAGGGTCTCCTCGCGCGAGAAGACCGACATCCGGGTCATGCACATCAGCCGGGGCCTGCCGTTGATCTCCGCGCTGCACGAACCGCACTTGCCCGCCTTGCAGTTCCAGCGGACCGCGAGGTCCGGGGCCTGGGTCGCCTGGATCCGGTGGACGATGTCGAGGACGACCTCGCCCTCGTTGACCTCGACCGTGAAGTCCTTCAGCTCCCCGCCGTCCGCGTCGCCGCGCCAGAGCCTGAACCGCGCCTCGTACGAGGAGGAAGCCGCGCCCGCGCCCGTGCCCTCGTCAGGGCCCGTGCCCTCACCCGCGCCCGAGCCCTCACCCGCATCCGTCCCCGTCCCCGCGCCCGTCTCTGTGCTCACTCGTGAAGCTCCTCTTCGGAGAGGTACTTGACCAGCTCTTCCTTGTCGAACAGGGCCAGCAGGTCCGGCCTGATCGGCTCCGTCGTCCGGCGGCCCAGTTCGATACGCCCCTCCGTGAGACGGCAGTACAGATTGATCCGGCGCCAGTCGGCCACCATGCCCGGCCAGTCCTCCCGCGTATGGCCGCCCCGGCTCTCCGTGCGCTCCAGGGCCGCCCGCGCCACGCACTCGCTGACCAGCAGCATGTTCCGCAGGTCGAGGGCGAGGTGCCACCCCGGGTTGAACTGGCGGTGCCCCTCGACCGCGGCGCGTGCGGCCCGTGCGCGCAGCTCGGCCAGTTTCTCCAGGGCCTGCGCCATCTCCGCCCCGCGCCGGATGATGCCGACCAGGTCGTTCATCGTCCGCTGGAGCTCCTGGTGCAGGGTGTACGGGTTCTCGGCCGGGCCGTCGTCCCGGGTGCCCGCCGGCCCCTCCGCGCCGAACGGGCGCAGCGCCTCGGCCGCCGCCGCGTCGATCTGCGCCTCGTCCGGGACCGGGCGCGCGGCGCCGTCGGCCCCGTCGGCGAACCCGGCGGCGTGCTCCGCCGCGTACAGGCCCGCCCGCCGGCCGAAGACCAGCAGGTCGGAGAGGGAGTTCCCGCCGAGCCGGTTGGAGCCGTGCATGCCCCCGGCCACCTCGCCCGCCGCGTACAGCCCCGGCACCCCCGCGGCGGCGGCGGTCTCCGAGTCGACGGCGATCCCGCCCATCACGTAGTGGCAGGTCGGGCCGACCTCCATCGGCTCCGCCGTGATGTCGACGTCCGCCAGCTCCTTGAACTGGTGGTACATCGACGGCAGCCGCCGCCGTACGACCTCGGCGGGCATCCGTGTCGAGACGTCGAGGAAGACCCCGCCGTGCGGCGAGCCGCGGCCCGCCTTCACCTCGGAGTTGATGGCGCGGGCCACCTCGTCGCGGGGGAGCAGTTCGGGCGGGCGCCGGTTGTGGTCCGGGTCCTCGTACCAGCGGTCGCCCTCCTCCTCGGACTCCGCGTACTTCTCCTTGAAGACATCGGGCACGTAGTCGAACATGAACCGTCTGCCCTCGGAGTTGCGCAGCACCCCGCCGTCGCCGCGCACCGACTCCGTGACGAGGATGCCCTTCACGGAGGGCGGCCAGACCATGCCCGTCGGGTGGAACTGCACGAACTCCATGTTCAGCAGGGGCGCGCCCGCGAGCAGCGCCAGCGCGTGGCCGTCGCCCGTGTACTCCCAGGAGTTCGACGTCACCTTGAAGGACTTGCCGATGCCGCCCGTCGCGAGCACGACGGACGGGGCCTCCAGCACGAAGAAGCGTCCGGACTCCCGCGCGTAGCAGAACGTCCCGGCGACCCGCCCGCCGCCGTCCTTCAGGATCCGGGTGACCGTGCACTCCTGGTAGACCTTCAGGCGCGCCTCGTGGTCCCCGTACTCCTGGAAGTCCTCCTGCTGGAGCGAGACGATCTTCTGCTGGAGGGTGCGGATCAGTTCGAGGCCGGTACGGTCGCCGACATGGGCGAGCCGGGGGTACTCGTGGCCGCCGAAGTTGCGCTGGGAGATCCTGCCGTCGGGCGTACGGTCGAACAGCGCGCCCCAGGTCTCCAGCTCCCAGACCCGGTCGGGGGCCTCCTGGGCGTGCAGTTCGGCCATCCGCCACTGGTTGAGGAACTTCCCGCCGCGCAGGGTGTCACGGAAGTGCACCTGCCAGTTGTCGCCCGCGTTGACGTTGCCCATGGAGGCGGCGATCCCGCCCTCGGCCATCACCGTATGGGCCTTGCCGAACAGGGACTTGCAGATGACGGCGGTACGGGCGCCGCGCTCGCGCGCCTCGACGGCGGCGCGCAGCCCCGCCCCTCCCGCGCCCACCACCACGACGTCCCACGGCCGGCGTTCCAGTTGCGTCATATGTGAAGGCTCACCTCGGAGTGCTGTCGGTGTGGCTGGCGGAGGGACCGGCGCCCTAGAAGAGGCGCGGATCGTCGAAGACGCCTGTGGCCAGCAGATAGACGTAGAAATCGCAGAGGGCGACGCTGATCAACGAGGCCCAGGCGAGCCTCATGTGATGCGCGTTCAGCTTTCCCGCCCAGCTCCAGAGCCGGTAGCGCACCGGATGTTTCGAGAAGTGCCGCAGCCGTCCGCCGACGATGTGCCGGCAGGAGTGGCAGGAGAGGGTGTACGCCCAGATCAGCCCGATGTTGACGAGGAAGAGCAGCGTGCCCAGGCCCATATGGCCCCAGGCGTAGTGCTCGTCGCGGAAGGTGAGGGCCGTGTCGTACGAGAGGATCCCGGCGACCGGTACCGCCGCGTAGAAGAAGTAGCGGTGCAGGTTCTGGAGGATCAGCGGGAAACGGGTCTCGCCGGTGTACTTGGTGTGCGGCTCGGCGACGGCGCAGGCGGGCGGCGAGGCCCAGAAGCCCCGGTAGTACGCCTTGCGGTAGTAGTAGCAGGTCAGCCGGAAGCCGAGCGGGAAGATCAGGATCAGCAGCGCGGGGGAGAGCCCCCACCAGCTCCCGAACAGCTCCCAGTTGGGGCCGTGCCGCATCGGGACGCAGCTCTCGGCGAGGCAGGGGGAGTAGAACGGGGAGACGTACGGCGCCGCGTAGTAGTCGCTGCCCGCGAAGGCGCGCCAGGTCGAGTAGACGATGAAGGCGAAGAGCCCGGCGGCGGTCCCGGCGGGCGCGAGCCACCAGCGGTCGGTCCGCAGATGGCGGGGCGCGATGGCGGCGCGCGAGGCGCCGTGCACACCGTGTCCGCCGCGGGGCGCTTCGGTGCCGGGGGCCGGGGGCTGAGTACCGGTGGCCAACGAGCTCTCCTCGCAGTACGGGGGCCGGGAGGGGGACGGGGGCGGGCGCGGGGCCCGCGCCGTGCCGGGGGCGAGGGCGGGGCCGGGGGCGGCGGGGCGGCCGGGCCGCGCGGGGCCTCAGGGGGCGCGCCGGTCGCGTACGCCCAGGCCCTCGTCGTCCGAGTCCGTCCACAGGGCGGTGTCGTACGGGGTGTCGGGGATGGTGACCAGATCGTCGGCCGGCCGGTCGCGCGCGGGCCTCAACTCGTTCTCGCGGGCCTGGGCCAGCAGGCCCTCCAGCCGCTCGACGGTGGACTCCAGGTCCGCGAGGCGGCGCAGGACCGCTGCCATCTCGTCTTGCAGGGACATGAGTTGCCCTCACTTCCACGATCGCCGGTGGCATGCGGGGGTCCGCCGGGTGACCCGTCGGACGCTCTCTGTGTGCGGCTGCGAGTGTCGCGCGTCACACACCCGGTTGTGAAGGCGTCGGCTGGCCTTTTCGGAACGGGGCCGGGCCGGGCCCCGCGGGACGGCCGCCCCGGGTGCGCGCCGGGGCGCGTTGCGCCGTGCGGGTGGCATTCACGGCGCGCGCCGCCGTGTCTGCGCCGTCGCTCCTGTCCTGTCCCCTTCAGTGGGTGGGCAATAGGTGTGATCATCTCTAAATTCCACAAACAGGACGAAGAGGTACAAGCCATGTCCCACGTCGGCGCCCCACGCGGGAGGACATGCTCCCGAACGCTCCGCTCCGTCGCGCTTCTGACCACCGGTGTGCTCGCCCTGCCCACCCTGTCCGCATGCACTTCGGAGACGGACGGGAGCGAGGCCGCGGCCGCCGCCGCCCCGGACATCGCGGCCACCCACCGGGACGGGGTCAAACAGGGCGGCTCCGTACGCTGGGCGATCGACACCATGCCCGCCACCCTCAACGCCTTCCAGGCCGACGCGGACGCCGCCACCGGCCGGATCGCCGACGCCGTACTCCCCTCGCTCTTCCGGATCGACAAGTCCGGCCGGCCGCAGCGCAACCCCGACTATCTGGAATCCGCCAAGATCGTCGAGCGGGAGCCCAAGCAGGTCGTGCTCTACAAGCTCAACCAGCAGGCGGTGTGGAGCGACGGCAGGGAGATCGGGGCACCCGACTTCGTGGCGCAGTGGCACGCCCTGCGCGGCAAGGACTCCGCGTTCTGGACGGCGCGCAACGCGGGGTACGAGCGGATCGAGAAGATCGAGCGCGGGGCGAACGACCTGGAGGTGCGCGTCACCTTCAACAAGCCCTACGCCGACTGGAAGTCCCTGTTCACCCCCCTCTACCCCAAGGAGGTGACAGGGAAGCCCAACGCGTTCAACGACGGCGCCAGGACCGCTCTGAAGAAGACCGCCGGCCCCTTCACCCTCAAGAAGGTGGACCGCAAGAGCAAGCAGGTCACGCTCGTCCGCGACCCGCGCTGGTGGGGACAGCCCGCCAAACTCAGCTCCCTCGTGCTGAGCGCCGTACCGCGCTCCAAGCGGGCCGCCGAACTCGCCGCGGGGAAGCTCGACCTCGCGGAGATCGACAGCGGCGCGGCGAAACGTATCGCCCTGGCGGTCAAGGACAAGGGATCCGGCGGCCAGGCGCTCACCCACGGCCCCGGCTCCGAGACCACCCCGGCCTCCGCCCTCCGCTCCTGGGCGCTGGCCCACGGCTCCGACGAGGAGCAGGCGGAGCTGGCCCAGGAGGCCAGGAAGGCCAACGCCGAGGCCGTCCAGCAGTACGCGACCGAGCAGAGCGGGCTGAGCGGGATCCTCGTCCGCAAGTCGCTGGAGCCCGCCTACACACAGCTCGCCCTGAACGGCGAGTCCGGGCCGCTGGCCGACGAACGGGTACGGCGCGCCGTCGCCCGCGCACTCGACCGCAAGGAGCTGGCCGAGACCGTACTCAAACCGCTCGACCTGCCCGCCAAGCCGCCGGGCAGCCATCTCGCCCTGGCCGGACAGCAGGCGTACGCCGACAGCAGCCGGGCGCTCGGCAAGCAGGACACGCACGAGGCGCTGGCACTGCTGGCCGACGCGGGCTGGACGCCCGGCGGCGCGGTGAAGAAGGACGACGGTACGAAGGCGGGGAGCGCCGGCGAGCGGAAGAAGGCCGCCGGGGAGAACGGCGAGGACGGCGGGACCACCGACGAGTCCGACGAGTCGACGACCGACGAGAAGCGCGCCGAACACGGCCTGCACGGCCAGGAGGCCGACCGGGCCGCGAGCGCGAAGAAGCGGGACGCGGACGCGGCGGACGACGCCGTCTCCGACGAGGGCCTGTACATCGTCGGCGACGACAAGCCGGGCCGCACCGCGCCCCGCTCCGAGTCCGCCGGCCACATCCTCGCCCCCGCGACGGTCGCCGCCCTCCAGACCACCGCGCTGCTGCGCCAGGCCGCCGCGGTCGACGACACCGACACCGCGCGCCAGGCCGTGAAGGCCGCCCAGGACAGCCAGGACCGGCCGGGCGGCATGGCGGGCGCCTACGCCCCGGGCGGTACCGCGGCCCCCGCGCCCTCCGGGGCGAAGGGCTCCGCGTCCGCCTCGCCCGTCCCGGTCGGCGGGCCGCTCGGCAAGGAGGGCAAGCCCCTCACCCTCCGCTTCGTCCTGCCCGCCGGTGAGGGCACCGAGTCGCTGCGCGCCGTCGGCGAGCGGATCTCGCGGATGCTCGACCGCGTCGGGATCAGCACGGAGGTCACCAAGGTCGCCGACGACAGCTACTTCAAGGACCACATCGCCTCCGGCGACTACGACCTGGCGCTCTACTCCTGGCCCGCCAGCCCCTACCCGGCCACCGACGGCCGGCCGATCTACGCCAAGCCCGTCCCCGCCAGCGACGGATCGCTGCTGGTGGAGCAGAACTACACCCGGGTCGGCACCGACCACATCGACCAGCTCTTCCAGCGGGCCGCCGCCGAGCTGGACGAGAAGACCTCCCGCGATCTCGTCCGGCAGGCCGACGCCCGGATCTGGGCCGCCGCCGGATCCATCCCCCTCTACCAGCGCCCCCAGCTCGTGGCGGTCAAGCCGGGCCTCGTGAACGCGGGCGCCTTCGGGTTCGCCGCCCCCCGCTACGAGGACATCGGCTGGGAGAAGCCGGGCGACGCGGGCCCGAACTCCCACAAGAAGAAGTAGCCGACACGAAGAGGCGGCCGGAGGAACGGGAGAAGAAGGGGACGGGGCGGAGAACGGGAAGCGGCGCGTAAACGGCCGAGAAGCGCCAGGTCAGCGCCGCTTCGTAAGCTCAGGAACCCATCAATTCACTTGCCCGCCGGCCACCCCGGCGGGCAAGCTCGTTCCCGTCCCCGACCCGGGCGTCTCCACCCCGCTCCACTCCCCGTTCCTCCCGTTCACACCCCCGCACGAGCAGGCGCCCGCACCCCGCGCCCCTCCCCGCACCACCGTGATCCATCCCTCTCCGATCGGGCCGGGAAGCCCCATGCGCCGTGGCCCCGTACGATGGAAGAGCCGTGGCGTGTCCGCCCGGCGGGCGTACGAGGAAAAAACGCCGCACCCACGATCGAGAGAAGCGCCAGCCAGCATGCCCACGCGCCACGACATCCGTAACGTCGCCATCGTCGCCCACGTCGACCATGGCAAGACCACTCTGGTCGACGCCATGCTGAAGCAGGCCGGCGCCTTCGCCGCGCACGCCGCCGAGCACCTCGACGACCGGATGATGGACTCGAACGACCTGGAGCGTGAGAAGGGCATCACGATCCTCGCCAAGAACACGGCGGTGAAGTACCACCCGAAGTCGGGTGGCGACCCCATCACGATCAACATCATCGACACCCCCGGCCACGCCGACTTCGGCGGCGAGGTCGAGCGCGGTCTGTCGATGGTCGACGCCGTGGTGCTGCTCGTCGACGCGTCGGAAGGCCCTCTTCCGCAGACGCGCTTCGTGCTCCGCAAGGCCCTCCAGGCGAAGATGCCCGTCATCCTCTGCATCAACAAGACGGACCGCCCCGACTCCCGGATCGCCGAGGTCGTCGACGAGACGTACGACCTCTTCCTGGACCTGGACGCGACCGAGGAGCAGATCGAGTTCCCGATCGTCTACGCCTGCGCCCGTGACGGCGTCGCCTCGCTGACCAAGCCCGAGGACGGTACGGTCCCGGCCGACAGCGAGAACCTGGAGCCGTTCTTCTCCACGATCCTGGCCCATGTCCCGGCCCCCGAGTACGACGAGGCCGCGCCGCTCCAGGCCCACGTCACCAACCTGGACGCCGACAACTTCCTCGGCCGTATCGCGCTCTGCCGGGTCGAGCAGGGCGAGCTGAAGAAGGGCCAGACCGTCACGTGGATCAAGCGTGACGGCACGATGTCCAACGTCCGCATCACCGAGCTGATGATGACGGAGGCGCTGACCCGCAAGCCCGCCGAGAAGGCCGGCCCCGGCGACATCTGCGCCATCGCCGGTATCCCGGACATCATGATCGGCGAGACCCTGGCCGACCCCGAGAACCCGATCGCGCTGCCGCTGATCACGGTCGACGAGCCCGCGATCTCCATGACCATCGGCACGAACACCTCGCCGCTGGTCGGCAAGGGCGGCAAGGGCCACAAGGTCACCGCCCGCCAGGTCAAGGACCGTCTCGACCGCGAGCTGATCGGTAACGTCTCGCTGCGCGTCCTGGACACCGAGCGCCCCGACGCCTGGGAGGTGCAGGGCCGCGGTGAGCTGGCGCTGGCCATCCTGGTCGAGCAGATGCGCCGTGAGGGCTTCGAGCTGACCGTCGGCAAGCCGGAGGTCGTCACCAAGCAGGTCGACGGCAAGACGCACGAGCCGATCGAGCGCATGACGATCGACTCCCCGGAGGAGCACCTCGGCGCCATCACGCAGCTCATGGCGACCCGCAAGGGCCGTATGGAGACGATGACGAACCACGGTTCGGGGTGGATCCGCATGGAGTGGATCGTTCCGTCGCGCGGTCTCATCGGCTTCCGTACGGAGTTCCTCACGCAGACCCGCGGCACCGGCATCGCGCACTCCATCTTCGAGGGCCACGAGCCGTGGTTCGGCGAGCTGCGCACCCGCCACAACGGCTCGCTCGTGGCCGACCGCTCGGGCTCGGTGACGCCGTTCGCCATGGTCAACCTCCAGGAGCGCGGTGTCATCTTCACCGAGGCCGGCACCGAGGTGTACGAGGGCATGATCGTCGGCGAGAACTCGCGCGCCGACGACATGGACGTCAACATCACCAAGGAGAAGAAGCTCACCAACATGCGCGCCGCCTCCGCGGACACCACGGAGAACGTGGTCCCGGCGCGGAAGCTGTCGCTGGAGCAGTCCCTGGAGTTCTGCCGCGACGACGAGTGCATCGAGGTGACCCCGGAGACGGTCCGTATCCGCAAGGTCGTTCTGGACCAGAAGCAGCGCGGCCGTACCGCCTCGCGCGCCAAGCACGGCTGACGCCCTCGGGCCGGGCCCGGCGGACCCGTCCACGACGTGGATCCCGCCGGGCCCGGCGGGCGTCCGGGAGGTATCCCGGCGGGCGCTCGGGGCCGGCTCCGGCCGGCCCCCGCCGTACGGTCCTGGGCGGGTACGTCATCAGGACCGGAAGAGGTACGCGGAACGACGGCCCGGACCCTCGCGGAAGCGCGAAGGACCGGGCCGTTCGTCCGTGCGATTCACGTCCCGGAAACACCTCGGGGCTCGACCGGAACGTCCGGATATCGGTGTGCGCTCTCCGGAACATGTGTTAACGGTCCGTTTCGGGCGTGTCTGTCTGTTCTCGTTTGTCCGGATTTCGGGCCAGCACGTCGGGTCGATGTTGTCAAAACGAGACCCTTTAAGTGTGGTTTACAGGTCGGGCGTACTCAATAGTTGGCTCCGTTGAGCTCGGGTCAATGGGTCATGCGCGATGGGGAGCGCCGACTCACGAGCACACTCGGGGTACTGCCGACCAGCCCGCTGTCAGGGGTGTCAGCGCGCGTAGACAGTGCCCTTCTTGTAGTGACTAGTGGACTCATGAGGAGGAACCCATGCGTGGTGCCAAGAGCGCCAAGTGGGTAGTGGGCGCGATTGTCGTGGCCCTTTCGGCGACGGCTTGCGGCGGCGGAAGCGATGACACCAGTGACTCGGCGTCGAAGGAGAAGGGCAAGCCTGCCGGCTACATCTCCATCGACAACGGTGAGCCGCAGAAGCCGCTGATCCCGGCAGACACCAACGAGTCCGTCGGCAGCTACGTCATCCAGTCGGTCTTCACCCAGCTCGTCGACTTCGACTCCAAGGGCGAGATCGTCTACACGAACGCCGAGTCGATCAAGACGACCGACTCGAAGACGTGGACGGTCAAGCTCAAGGACGGCTGGAAGTTCCACGACGGTACCCCGGTCACGGCCGAGTCGTACGTCAAGGCGTGGAACTGGTACGCCAACATCAAGAACAACCAGCAGAACGCCTTCTGGTGGGAGGACGTCGCCGGTTACGCCGACGTCCACCCGGAGAAGGGCGACCCGAAGTCCGACACGATGTCGGGCCTGAAGGTCGTCGACGACACGACCTTCACCATCGAGCTCACGAAGCCGGTCCCGTACTTCGAGTACAAGCTCGGCTACGCGACCTTCGCGCCGCTGCCCGAGGTCTTCTACAAGGACACCAAGGCGTTCGGCCAGGCCCCGGTGGGCAACGGTCCCTACATCTTCGAGAAGTGGGACCACAAGAAGCTCATCCAGGTCAAGGCCAACCCGGACTACAAGGGTCCGAACAAGGCCAAGAACAAGGGCATCCTCTTCAAGAACTACGCGACCGTCGAGGCCGCGTACCAGGACCTGCTCTCCGGCAACCTGGACCTGGTCAAGCAGGTCGGCCCGAAGGACCTGCCGAAGTACAAGCAGGACCTCGGCGACCGCGCGGTCGACCAGCCGTACGCGGCCATCCAGTCCATCGTGCCGGCGTTCTACTCGAAGACCTTCAAGGGCATCGACCCCAAGGTCATCCAGGGTCTGTCGATGGGTATCGACCGCGACACGATCACCAAGACGGTCCTCAACGGCACCCGCAAGCCGGCCACCAGCTTCACCCCGCCGGGTGTCGCCGGTAACCAGGACCTGGGCACCGACGTCTTCAAGTTCAACCCGGCCGAGGCCAAGAAGCTCGTCACCGAGGGTGGCGGCGTCCCCGGCAACAAGATGTGGATCCAGTACAACGCCGACGGTGGCCACAAGGAGTGGGTGACCGCGGTCTGCGAGTCGATCCGTAACTCCACCGGTGTGGACTGCGTCCCGGACGCCAAGCCGGACTTCCAGACCGACCTGGAGGCGCGTGACAACAACCAGGTCAAGTCCGCCTACCGTGGTGGCTGGGTCGCCGACTACCCGCTGAACGTCAACTTCATGCGGGAGCTGTACGGCACCACCGCCGAGGCGAACAACGGCCGGTTCTCCGACAAGGAGGTCGACGCCGCGTTCAAGAAGGGCGACAACGCGAAGACCCTTGAGGAGTCGATCGCTGCCTACCAGGACGCCGAGAAGCTGGTCCTGGAGAAGATGCCCGCGATCCCGCTCTGGGAGTACAAGGCCAACGGCGGCTACTCCAAGTCGGTCGACAACGTGAACGTCGACTTCCACGGCGACTACGAGCTGACCGAGGTCACCGTCAAGTAGCTCGCACCACGGCCCGAGGGCCATCCCCCCCACTCGGCCAGAAACCGCCCCGACGGCGGTGGTCCCGAGGCCGCTCCCCCTCATTTCACGGGGGAGCGGCCTTCGGGGCTGAAGTTATTCATTCGGAGGCACACATGGGGCGTTATGTCGCGCGGCGACTGCTCCAGATGATCCCGGTGTTCATCGGGTCAACCCTGCTGGTCTTCTCCATGATGTTCGCGCTGCCCGGTGACCCGGTGCGCGCGCTCGCCGGTGAGCAGACCGTCGATCCCTCGCAGATCGCTGCGATGAAGAAGGATCTCGGGCTCGATCTGCCGCTCTGGCACCAGTACTGGAACTACCTGACCGGCCTGTTCCAGGGTGATTTCGGAACGCAGATCGCCAGTGGGCGACCTGTCGCCGACATCATCTCCGAGGCGTTCCCGATCACGGTCCGGTTGGCCCTGTTCGCCTTCGCCTTCACCGTGCTCGTCGGTATATCGATGGGGGTCTTCGCCGGTCTGAAGGCCGACACCCTCCGGGACCGCGGGCTGCTCATCATCACCCTGCTGCTGATCTCGGTGCCGTCCTTCGTGCTCGGCTTCCTCGGCCAGTACTTCTTCGCCTTCCAGCTCGGCTGGGTGGACCCCAACGTCAGCGGGGAAGCGAACTGGGACGAGCTGTTCCTGCCGGCCGTGGTGCTCGGCTCCCTCTCCCTCGCGTACGTGGCACGGCTCACCCGTACCTCGATCGCGGAGAACCTCCGCTCCGACTACATGCGCACCGCGGTGGCCAAGGGGCTGCCGCGCCGTCGTATCGTCGGAGTGCACCTGATGCGCAACTCCATGATCCCGGTGGTCACCTTCCTCGGCACCGACCTGGGCGCCCTGCTGGGCGGCGCGGTCGTCACCGAGGGCATCTTCAACGTCAAGGGTGTCGGCTACGCCACCTTCGACGCGCTCAGGCACCGGGAGGGCGCCACGGTCGTGGGCATCGTGACCCTGATCGTGGTCGTGTATCTCGTCGCCAGCCTGCTCGTCGACCTGCTTTACGCGGTCCTGGACCCGAGGATCCGTTATGCCTGAGGCACTCAAGGACACCACCAAGGACACCGGTGGGGTGAAGCCTGCCGAAGCACTGGCGGAGAACCCGGCGCCGCCCGCCGACAGCTCGGTGGGCAAGCCCCGCAGCCTCTGGTCGGACGCCTGGCACGATCTGCGGCGCAACCCGCTCTTCCTCGTCTCGGCCGTGCTGATCGCCGTACTGCTGGTGATGGCGGTCTTCCCGGGGCTGTTCACCGGCGCGGACCCGCGGTACGCGGACCTCGCCCACCACTACCTGCAGAAGCCGAACTGGAGCCACTTCTTCAAGGAGGACTGGTTCGGGTACGACATCCAGGGCCGGTCGATCTACGCGCGCGTGATCTACGGGGCCCGCGCCTCGATCACGGTCGCCCTCGTCGTCACCGCGCTCGTCACCGTGCTCGGTACGGTCGTCGGCATGCTCGCCGGATACTTCGGCGGCTGGATCGACACCCTGCTCTCCCGGATCACCGACATCTTCTTCGGCGTGCCCTTCATCCTCGGCGCGATGGTCGTCCTGACCTCCTTCGAGGAGCGTCACGTGTACGTCGTGATCCTGGCCCTGGCCTTCCTCGGCTGGACCCAGATCGCCCGTGTCGCCCGAGGCTCGGTGCTCACCGTCAAGCAGGCGGACTACGTGATGGCGGCCAAGGCGCTCGGCGCCTCGACCACCCGGATCCTGCTCCGCCACATTCTGCCCAACGCCATCGCACCGGTCATCGTCGTCGCCACCATCGCGCTCGGCGGCTACATCTCCGCCGAGGCCACGCTGTCCTTCCTGGGCATCGGCCTCGCCGAGCCGACCGTCTCGTGGGGCGTCGACATCTCCTCGGGCCAGGAGCAGCTCCGTAACGCCGCGTACGTCCTGATCATCCCGTCCGTCATGGTGTCGATCACCGTTCTGGCGTTCATCATGCTCGGCGATGCGGTACGCAACGCCCTCGACCCCAAGCTGCGCTGAGGGAGGCGTACATGACCATCATCGAGAAAACAGCGGACCGAACCGCTCCGCAGAACGCGGACGGTTCCGGCGACATGCTGCTGGAAGTCCGTGATCTGCACGTGGAGTTCCACACCCGGGACGGTGTGGCCAAGGCGGTCAACGGGGTCAACTACAGCGTCGCCGCCGGGGAGACCCTGGCCGTGCTGGGCGAGTCGGGTTCCGGCAAGTCCGTCACCGCGCAGGCCATCATGGGCATCCTCGACATGCCTCCCGGCCGTATCCCCCAGGGAGAGATCCTCTTCCGGGGCCAGGACATGCTCAAGATGAGCAACGACGAGCGGCGCAAGATCCGCGGCCAGAGGATCGCGATGATCTTCCAGGACGCGCTGTCGTCGCTCAACCCGGTGCTCTCCGTCGGCTACCAGCTCGGCGAGATGTTCCGCGTGCACCAGGGCCTCTCCAAGAAGGAGGCCAAGGCCAAGTCCATCGAGCTGATGGACCGGGTCCGTATCCCGGCGGCCAAGGACCGGGTGAACGACTACCCGCACCAGTTCTCCGGCGGTATGCGCCAGCGCATCATGATCGCCATGGCGCTCGCCCTGGAGCCCGACCTGATCATCGCGGACGAGCCGACGACCGCGCTCGACGTGACCGTGCAGGCCCAGGTGATGGACCTCCTCGCCGAGCTCCAGCGCGAGTTCAACATGGGGCTGATCCTGATCACCCACGACCTCGGCGTCGTGGCCGACGTCGCGGACAAGATCGCGGTGATGTACGCGGGCCGCATCGTGGAGACCGCGCCGGTCCACGAGATCTACAAGCGCCCCGCGCACCCGTACACCCGGGGCCTGCTGGACTCGATCCCGCGCCTGGACCAGAAGGGCCACGAGCTCTACGCGATCAAGGGCCTCCCGCCCAACCTGCTCAAGATCCCGAGCGGTTGCGCCTTCAACCCGCGCTGCCCCTCGGCGCAGGACATCTGCCGTACGGAGGTCCCCGCGCTGGCGCAGGTGACCGAGCGGGACGGCGGCGAGCTGCCCGGACGCGGCAGCGCATGCCACTTCTGGAAGGAGACGATCCATGGCTGAGCCGGCGAAACGTGACGAGGCCATGGACGGCGCGGACGCGGTGGACACCACCCCGAACGTCACCGAGGTCGACGTGGTCGACGCGGGGACCGAGTCGGCCTCCGTCGCCGCGATCGAGGCGCCCGTCGAGCGCGGCGAGCCGATCCTCCAGGTCCGTAACCTCGTCAAGCACTTCCCGCTGACGCAGGGCATCCTCTTCAAGCGGCAGGTCGGCGCGGTCAAGGCCGTGGACGGCATCTCCTTCGACCTGTACCAGGGCGAGACCCTGGGCATCGTCGGCGAGTCCGGCTGCGGCAAGTCCACCGTCGCCAAGCTGCTGATGATGCTGGAGACGGCCACCGCGGGCGAGGTCTTCTTCAAGGGCCAGGACATCACCAAGCTGTCCGGGCGGGCCCTGAAGGCCGTACGGCGCAACATCCAGATGGTGTTCCAGGACCCGTACACCTCGCTGAACCCGCGCATGACGGTCGGCGACATCATCGGGGAGCCGTTCGACATCCACCCCGAGGTGGCGCCGAAGGGCGACCGCCGCCGCAGGGTCCAGGAACTGCTGGACGTGGTGGGTCTCAACCCGGAGTACATCAACCGCTATCCGCACCAGTTCTCCGGCGGTCAGCGCCAGCGCATCGGCATCGCCCGCGGCCTCGCGCTCAACCCCGAGGTCATCATCTGCGACGAGCCGGTCTCGGCGCTGGACGTCTCCGTCCAGGCGCAGGTCATCAACCTGATGGAGAAGCTCCAGGACGAGTTCAACCTCTCCTACATCTTCATCGCGCACGACCTGTCGATCGTCCGGCACATCTCCGACCGCGTGGGCGTCATGTACCTCGGCAAGATGGCCGAGATCGGTACGGACACCCAGATCTACGACCACCCGACGCACCCCTACACCCAGGCGCTGCTGTCGGCGGTCCCGGTCCCCGACCCGGAGGCCCGCGAGGGCCGCGAGCGGATCATCCTCACCGGAGACGTCCCCTCCCCGGCGAACCCCCCGTCCGGCTGCCGCTTCCGCACCCGCTGCTGGAAGGCGGAGGACCGCTGCGCGGAGGAGGTGCCGCTGCTCGCCGTCCCCGAGCGCTTCAAGGACTCGGACAGCGGGAGCGCGCACGAGTCGGCGTGCCACTTCGCGGAGGAGAAGGACGTGGTCCACGCGGCCTGACCGCGCGTCACGCCGCCACCGCCACACCGCAGTACCCCGCACCAGGGCCCGGAACCGTACGCACGGTTCCGGGCCCTGGTCCGTTCGCGGTGCGCTCTTTCCACGTTGCGTTGAGTAATACGATCACGACAGAATCCGGCTCATGACCACGAGCCGGAGCGGACCCCCAGGGCGGGAACGCCCCCTGCGCCTGGCCGATCTGGCCCGCTCGGAGACCGACCGGCGCCCGGCACCGGCCCCCGCGCCGCCCTCCCGGCCCGCGCCGCCCGCCGACGCCGTCGCGGCGGCGAGGACGGAGTTCGCGGCGTTGCTGGGGGAATTCCGGCGTACGGCGGCACTCGTCCCGGACGACGGCCGAGGCGGCCTCTGGACGGCGGAGCAGGGCGGGATCCGGTGGATCTGCGCCTTCTCCGACGAGGCCGCGCTGGCCCGGTTCGCGTTCGCGCGCGGGGAGGCGGCGCGGGAGTGGCCGTACCGTACGGTGCTGGGCGCGCGTCTGCTCGACGTGATGGTGCCGCTGCTGGGCGTGCCCGCCGGGGTGGCCCTGGACGCGGGAAGCCCCGACGGCATGCTCTTCCCGCCGGTGGCCGGGGTGGTGCCGGAGACGGCGGCGGTGGACGCCGCGGTCGCGGCGACGGTGTCCACCGCGGTACGGGCGGGGGGAACGCGATGAGCGGCGACGTACCGGACCTCGATGCCCCGGACGAGGCGCTGGCGCTGATCGCCCAGGGCATCGACAAGGCGCACGGCGAGCTGAAGGACCTCGGTGCGATCGGCCGGGCGACCGCGGGCCGGGGTTTCGCGGAACTCTCCCTGACCGGACTGGAGCTGGGGCACGCGGGGCTGGCCGCGCAGTTCGACACGTTCTGCGAACGCTGGGAGTGGGGCGTACGGGCCCTGATGCAGCGGGGGAACAACTTCGCCCTCGGCGTGGGGCTCTCGGCCGGGGCCTTCCACGAGCAGGAGCAGTACATCAAGGGCACGTTCAAGATCGCCGTGAACTCGGTGAACGGGAACCCGCACCTCGGCGAGGAAGAGATCGAGAGCAAGAGCTGGGACGAGATCCGCTCGCAGTCCACGACGGACGGTGCCGACTACAGCGCCGAGTCCTTCGCCGAGGCGCACGACGACGTGAAGCAGAACTGGGGCGACACGATGTACGTGGCGGAGCGGAAGGCGCTGAAGGACCTCCAGGAGACCGGCATCGTGAGCCCGGAGCTGGGTGAAGCCGGGGAGGAGCGGTTCCGCGAGGTCTTCAGCCCTTCGGAGGGCGCCGTCCAGCAGGCGGATGAGCGGTACGGGCCGGACGACGGGGCGGACGGCCGGTGAGCGACTGGGGGGAGCTGGCCGACAAGGGGCTCGGGAAGCTGGAGGCCGGCTGGGAGGCCGGCAAGCGCAAGGTCGGCGAGGGCGTCGACTGGGCGACGGACAAGGCCGGCGCGGGTCTGGAGTACGCGGGCGCCGACGGCCTCGCCGACAAGGTCGAGGACTGGGGCGACAGCGCCGCGTCCTCGCTGGGCGCGAAGGTGGCGGAGCAGCAGCTCGGCGAGAGCGAGGAGGCCGACGAGCTGGTCCACGGCAAGCCGGCCAGGATCACCGCGAGCGTCAAGAACCTCAGGGACTTCCGCGACGCGTTCGACCTGGTCGGCGGCGGGATGAAGAAGCTGGACCCCAGCCGCTGGAAGGGCGCGGCCGCCGACACCTTCCGGGAGAAGTTCGCTCCGCTCGCCGGGGACTGGTTGCGTGCGGCGGACTCGTTCGGGGACGCGGCGAAGGCGCTGGAGACATACGCGGACACGGTCACCTGGGCGCAGGGCGAGGCCAGGGAGGCGATCGCCCTCCACCGCGCGGGCGAGACGGCCTCGAAGGAGGCGGTGGCCGCGTACAACAAGAAGGCCGACGCCTACAACGCGGCCAGGAACGGCCCCGATCCCCTCCCCGACCCGGGCGAGTTCACCGACCCGGGCGAGGCGCGGCGCGTACGGGCGCGGGAGACCCTGACCGAGGCGCGCCGCCAGCGCGACGAGGCCGCCGAAACGGCGAGGAAGGCGGTCTCGGCCGCGCTGGCCCACGCCCCCGCAATGCCCTCGGCGACGGAGCGGGCGAAGCTCGGCCTGATCGACCACTCCATCAGCGAGGGTACGGAACTGGCCCACTTCGGCGCGGGCGCCGTCAAGGCCACGGCCGGCATCGTCACCTTCGCCCGCTCGGTCAACCCGATGGACGCGTACAACATCACGCACCCGGCCGAGTACTACAAGAGCGTCAACATGACGCTGGCGGGCCTGGTCGCGACGGGCGCGGACCCCGATCAGACGCTCAAGGACGCCTGGACGGCGGCGAAGAAGGACCCGAGCGAGTTCATCGGCCGGATCGTGCCCGAACTGATCGGCACGAAGGGCACGGGGCGCGCCGCCTCGGTGGCACGTGCGGGGATCAAAGACGGCCTCAAGAGTGGTCCGGGAGGAGGTACGGGAAGCCCGTTCGACGGTTTGACGAGCAGAGGGTCTGGAGCGGAGCTTCCAGCATTCGAGGACGTGAAGAGGGCGGTCATGGAGAGTTCTCCGGAGGTGTCGCCCCGAAAATGGTCCGATCAGGACGGGCATTACTACGCGAGTCGAGTTCTCAAAGGCGGGCGACCGGATGGTGAAACCGTACTGGCCGGCCACGGTTACATTGAAGTGGGTGTCGGCGAGGTGACGGTGCCTCCGGGCACAAGCATCTCGTTCTATGTGCCACATGGCGAAAGGATCCCTGGCCTCAACGGCGTTGCTGTGGAGGGAGGATCATACCCTGGGACGGCGCTGGAGAAGTTTGTTTCGGGAGATAGGATACCGAATTACACCCTGGCTCCGCCCGAAGCGAAGGGTGCGGGCGGGTTTACTATTTACGAGAATTCGACGACAGTCCCGCAACGAACGATGCTCGCTGATCTCCTGAAATCTGACATGGGGAATGTTCACTGGGCGGCCTGTCGTGAGTTCAAGCAGTAGTCGTGGTAAGGGAGAGTAAGGTGAATCTTCGATGAGTGGTATTCGGCAGCCGGGAGAGTCATGGACTCTGACGGATGTGACGCTCGTGGTCAAGAAAGATGATCTCGACCCCGATTCGGTCACGGAGCGCCTGGGATTGACTCCCTCAGCCGTGCGACTGCCCGGTGTTGATCGCTGGAACCCCACCGGGGATACCGATGGGCAATGGCGTCTCCAGTGTGACGAGCGTACGACCAGAACCTTTTCGGAGCAGCTCGATATAATCCTTCGTGCCGCCGAGGGGTGCGTCAGGGTTCTGGAAATGCTGAGAGCCGAAGGCTGTGAAACGGCCATCATCATTTCTGGCTTTGCGGGCAACGATTCTCAGATCATCTTCTCCGCGGAAGAAATGGCGAGGATGTCCCGCCTGCAAACTCCGGTGAAGGTTATTCCCAATGTCAATGAGCGGTAGTCGGTCGAGTGAGGGTGTGTCGTGGTTGTGATCGATACTTGGGAATCGGTGAATATCTCACTGGTCGTCATGAAAGAACCTCTCGACGCCCAGATGGTCTGTGGGGTCCTGAGGGTTGATGCCGCATCTCCGGGAGCTGGTGTTTTCATCAATTCGGGATCGAACTGGTGGGCGTACACGTACAGTGAAGAGTTCAGTGATGGCTTGGAATCCAAAGTTGCCGCGTTGGTGGACCAATTCAAGCCTCGCTTGGGTGCATTGGAAAGCCTTCTCGGAACTGGCCACGTGGCTCAGGTGGCCATCGCCGGATCGGTCAGAACGGGATCCCAGCTGCTTCTTTCTCCTGGGGTGACCGGCAGGCTGGCGTCCTTGATGATGCCCGTCTCGGTCACGTCGCTCACGGATGCCCCGGAAGAGGATCCGCTGGGCTGGCTCGACTGCTGAGCTTGGCTAGGGTGAATTCAGGCTGTTGGAATGGTTGGTTGATAGTAAGAATTGGCTTGACGGTTGAGATGTCCTCCGTTGAACTTGGGTGTACGAGGTCGGCGTGCGCGGCTGTCGGTCACCTCGAAGTGGTGCGGGCGGAAAGAAGCGTTGGAATTTTTATGGACAGGGGGACGGTAATGCTGCATGAAATCGAAGACCTCCGGATGGAAGGATCTCGCACTTCTGGGCGTCCGGATTTTTCATCTGCCCCTCCGGTCCTTGCTCACTTCGACCTGACGGTCGAGGCGCCTGCTGATGAGTATTCCTTCCGGCTTCGGTCTGCCCTGAACTCGGTTTTGACACTCGCGATGTCGAAGGAGTTCGAGGATGATGATTTTCCCATCGATACCATACCTGCCTGGTTCAGTGCGGTGTGTCATGAGGGTGATGGTCCCGTTGAGGATTTCGCTCGAATGGGAAGCTTGCGCTACGCCGAGATGACTGGAAGAGGTCCCTGGGCTTTGCGGTCTTGGCTGTACCGATTTGATCCCGAGGTGGAGGTACGGGGGTGGGCATGGTGGGATCTGACGTCCCTGCCGCATGGCGGGCTAAGGCTGTGGGCCGATACCTGGGGTGAGCCGTCCTTTGCTTGGGAGGATTTGCGTTGGCTCCTGTACGCATGCGGTGCGAGTGAGGTCGACGGTCCGATCCTCAGCCGTCCGGAAGTATGGGCGGCAGAGGACTCCGTATGAATGAGAAAGTTCGCGCGGTTTTCACGGACGACACCATCACGGTGTATCAGGCGTATCCGGCAAGGATTGCCGACCCCGCATTGGATGCGGGCACATTTGTGGATCCGTTCAAGCGCACCCGGATGACGTGGATCAAGACTTCGTTCCTCTGGATGATGTATCGCTCGGGCTGGGCCACGAAATCGGATCAGGAGCGGATCCTGTCCATCGAGATCACGCGGGAAGGCTTCGAGTGGGCTCTTTCCCGTGCCTGCCTCAGCCATTTCGACCGGACCCGGTTCGGCACCAAGGCGGAGTGGCGGGCGGAGTTGGAGTCGAGTCCGGTCCGGGTGCAGTGGGATCCGGATCGCGATACCGGGCTGAATCCGCTGTCCCGGCGTGCCGTTCAGGTCGGGCTGTCGGGGGAGGCGGTTGACAGGTATCTCGATGAGTGGATCGTCGGCATGACCGACGTCACGGCAATGGCCGGTGACATCCGTCGGGCGGTTCGCGGTGGGGACGATGAGGAAGTGGCCGCTCTGCTGCCGGTGGAGCGTGAGTATCCGCTTCCGGAGGCCGTGAGGGAACGGATCGTGTCCACGCGGCCGGAGGTGTGATCGGTCGGCTTGAAGGCCCGTACCCGCTGCGCTCGTGCGCGACGAACCGCGCCGGCCCGTGGTCGACTACGGGTTGTCGAAGTCCGGGAGGAGTGGGACGGGGGACCGGATCGAACGCGGCTCCGTTCTCAGGCCGTTTCGTTCAGGTCCCGCGCGTAGTGGTCGATCGCCGGTCCGTACCGCTGTACGTACGGGTCCCGGCTCGTGGTGGTCACCAGGTTCAGCAGGAGCGTCATGGCCTCGTGGTGTTCCTCCGTGTTGAACAGGGCCATGGCCAGGAACGTCCGCAGCGCGCCGTCGTCCGGGAACTCCGCGACGCCGCCGCGCAGGGTCTCCACGGCCCGCGCGTACCGGCCGAGTACGCGGTACGTGGAGCCGAGGCCGAGCAGCGCGCCCCGGCGGTCCGTCTCCGTCAGGCTCGTGGGGTCGCGCAGGGCGCGTTCGTAGAAGGGGGCCGCCTCGGCCTCCAGGCCCAGGACGTCGTGGACCCATGCCGTCTGGTAGGCCACCTCGGCGTCCTCGGGGAACTCCGCTGTCAGGGCCAGGAGTTGTTCCCGGGCCCGGTCGGGGGCGCCCTGTTCGCGCAGTGCGATCGCCGTGGCCAGACGGCCGTCCCGGGTGTGTGCGTTCATGACCGGATCATTTCAGGTCGCGACGGGCAGACGTCCCCGCCCCGGTGCCCGTTCACCGGGCTGATCAGGGATCCATGGGCGCGGGCGCAGCCGCGTGCGGCAACGCCTCCGGATAGTGGCAGGCCGTCAGGTGGCCCTCTCGGCTGCCTTCCGGGCGGGCCAGGGGCGGCGTCGTCGTCGCGCAGTGGTCCGTCGCCTTCCAGCAGCGGGTGCGGAAGCGGCAGCCCGAGGGTGGGTGGAGCGGGGACGGGACGTCGCCGGTCAGGCGGATGCGGGTGCGGGGCGGGGTGGTGTCGTCCGGGAGCGCCGTCTCCGGGACCGCCGAGAGCAGGGCCCGGGTGTACGGGTGGCGCGGGGCGCCGTACAGCTCGTCCCGGTCCGCGATCTCCACGATGCGGCCCAGGTACATCACCGCCACGCGCTGCGAGAAGTGGCGTACGACGGCCAGGTCGTGGGCGATGAAGACGAAGGCGATGCCCAGCTCCCGCTGGAGCTGCTGGAGCAGGTTGACGACCTGCGCCTGGATCGAGACGTCCAGCGCCGAGACCGGCTCGTCGGCCACGATCAGCCTCGGGCGCAGGGCGAGCGCCCTGGCCACCCCGATGCGCTGGCGCTGGCCGCCGGAGAACTCGTGCGGGAAGCGGTTGTAGTGCTCGGGGTTGAGGCCGACGGTGTCGAGGAGTTCGCGTACGCGCCTCTCCCGGCCGCCCGGCGGATCGATGCCGTTGATCTCCATCGGCCCGGCGATGATCCGGCCGACCGTCTGCCGCGGGTTGAGCGAGGCGTACGGGTCCTGGAAGATCATCTGGATCTCGGGGCGCACCGGCGCGAGCCTCTTGCGTGAGGCGTGCGTGATGTCCCGGCCGCGATAGGTGATCCGGCCGCCGGTCGGTTCCAGAAGGCGGGTGACGAGCCGGCCCGTCGTGGACTTGCCGCAGCCGGACTCGCCGACCAGGCCCAGGCTCTCGCCCTCCGCGACCGTGAAGTCGAGGCCGTCCACGGCCTGGACCGCGCCGACCGTGCGCCGGATCGGGAAGCCGCCCCTGACCGGGAAGTGCTTGGTGAGCCCGGAGATCTCCAGGAGGGGGGTGGTGGGGCTCATGGGGTGTGGGGTTCCTTTCGGTGGGGAGTACGGGGGCGGGCCCAGGTCCGCGCGCTCACCCCGGGCCCGCGCCCGCGAAGTCGGCCGAGAACTCGACCCGTTGGGCGGCGTCCAGATGGCAGGCCGCGCCGTGTCCCCTCACCGGTTCCAGCGGTGGCGGCCGGGTCGCGCAGAGCGCGCCGCCCACCTGTTCGGTGAAGGCGCAGCGCGGGTGGAAGCGGCAGCCGCCGGGCGGGTCGAGGAGGCTGGGCGGGGTGCCGGGGATGGGGGCGAGCGGCAGGTCCACCGGGGAGTCGAGGCTCGGCATGGAGCCCAGCAGGCCCCAGGTGTAAGGGTGTTGAGGGGCGCGCAGGACCTCCTTCTTCGTGCCGCGCTCCACGCACCGGCCGCCGTACATCACGAGGACGTCGTCCGCGATGTCGGCGATCACGCCCAGATCGTGGGTGATGAAGATGATCGCGGTGCCGGTCTCCCGCTGGAGGTCCTTCAGCAGATCCATGATCTGGGCCTGCACGGTGACGTCCAGCGCGGTCGTCGGCTCGTCCGCGATCAGCAGTGCGGGATCGCAGACCAGCGCCATCGCGATCATGGCGCGCTGGCGCATCCCGCCGGAGAACTGGTGCGGGTAGTCGTCCGCCCGTACGTCCGGCCGCGGGATCCCGACGCGCCCCAGCATCTCGACGGCCCGCGCGCGGGCGGCCTTCCGGGAGGCGCCGGTGTGCTTGCGGTACGTCTCCGCGATCTGCCGGCCGACCGTGTGGTACGGCGAGAGCGAGGCCAGCGCGTCCTGGAAGATCATGGCCATCGTGTCGCCGCGCAGCCGTTCGAGCCGGCGTTCGCCCGCGGTGAGCAGGTCGCGTCCTTGGAGCAGGATCTCCCCGTCGATCGTCGTACGGTCGCGGTCGCGGTCGTGCAGGCCCAGGACCGCCAGGCCGGTGACGGACTTGCCGGAGCCCGACTCGCCGACGATCCCGAGGGTCCTGCCGCGCGCGACGTCGAAGGAGAGCCCGTCGACGGCGCGTACGGTGCCGTCCTCCGTGGCGAAGTGCACCCGCAGGTCGCGGACGGAGAGGAAGGGGGAGTTCACGGATGGGGCGGTCGGGGGGTGCGTGGTCATGGGGTGAGGTGCCTCCTGGACCCTAGGCGAGCCGTACACGCGGGTCGATGACGGCGTACACGGCGTCGACGACGATGTTGAAGACGACGATCGCTCCGGCCGCGACGAGGACCACCCCGAGCAGCAGCGGCAGGTCGTTGTCGCGCACGGCCTTGACGGAGAGCGCGCCGATGCCGTGCAGGTCGAACGTCTGCTCGGTGATGATGGCGCCGCCCAGCAGCGCGCCGATGTCCAGTCCGAAGATCGTGACGATCGGCCCCATCGCGCCCCGCCAGGCGAAGCGGAAGAAGACCGTGCGGCGCGAGAGGCCCTTGGCGCGTGCCGTCCGTACGTAGTCCTCGCCGAGCGTCTCGACCAACTGGGAGCGGGCCATCCGCGTGTAGTTGGCGGTGAAGATCAGTGCGAGGACGAACCAGGGCAGCAGCAACCCCTGGAACCAGCCCACCGGGTCCTGGGTGATCGGGATGTCCTGGGGGCGGCTCAGGATGTGCCACTGGTCGGTGAGGTAGTACATGGCGACCACCCCGACGATGTAGATCTGGAGCGAGGAGCCGACCAGCGAGGCCGAGGAGGCGATTTTGTCCAGCGCCCTGCCCTGCTTGACCGCCGCGAGCATGCCCGCCCCCACGCCCAGCACCACGAAGACGACGGCGCTGCCGAGGGAGAGCGACAGCGTGGTCGGGAAGCGGTCGAGGATGGTGCCGAGGACGGGCTCGCGGTTGTGGAACGAGTAGCCGAGGCACGGCGCCGGGCAGTGCCCGAACGACGCGTAGTCGCGGCCGGCGAACACCGCCTGGAGCCAGTGCCAGTACTGCACGGGCAGGGGATCGGCGATGCCCAGGTTGCGCCGTACGAGCGCCAGCGTCTCGGGGGTGCAGACCTTGCCGCAGGCGACCCTGGCCGGGTCGCGGGGCGCGACGTAGAAGAGGACGAAGGTGAAGGCGCTGATGATCAGCAGAATCACCGCGGCGCCGAGCGTGCGGCGTACCAGGAAGCGGAACATGGCGTGTTCTCCTCGGGCCTCGGGTCCTCAGCCCTTCGCGTACAGCTTGTAGAGCACGGCCGCCGAGAACAGCGGGTCGAAGAGCGCCCCGCCGACCTTCGAACCGGCCAGGTAGAAGCGGCGCTGGTAGGTCTCCGGGATGATCGGCGCCTCCTCGGTCATGATCCGCCGGTCCAGCGCGGCCCATGCCTTCCCCGCCTGCTTCGGGTCGGCGATCACCACGTCCTTCTCGATCGCCGCGTCCACCCAGCCGACCCTGAGCTGGGAGATGTTGTTGGCGCCGTCGGCGATCGTGCCGCCGTCGAAGAGCGGCTGGATCAGGGTGTAGCCGGTGGGCCAGTCCGGGGCCCAGCCGAACCACATCACGTCGAACCGGTTGTCGATCTGCTGGACCTGGTCGTAGTAACTGGTCGAGTCGAGCGGCTTGATGACGGGGTCGAACCCCGCCTTCCGCAGCGCGTTCTCGATGACGACCTTCGTCTTGTCGTAGTTGTCGCCCTGCGGGAAGGCGTAGACGATCTTCTGGCCGGACTTGCCGGCCTCCTTGAGCAGCCTCTTCGCGGTCGCCGGGTCGCCCTGCGGCTTCTTCAGCTTCCCGTAGACGTCGAACTTCTCGCGCCCGAGGATGTCCGGGCTGAGGATCGTCGTGGCGAGGTCGCCCGCGGACGGGCCGCCGTAGATCTGCCGGATCTGCTCCAGCGGCCAGGCGTGGACGAGGGCCTGGCGCACCTTCAGGTCGGGGACGCGCCGGGTGTTGATGGCGTAGTAGTACAGGCCGGTGAGCAGGCCGTTGATGGTGCGCTTCTTCAGCGCGGGGTCCGTGAGGACGTTCTGGATGCGCTCGGCCGGCACCCCGCTGTACGCCATCACCGCGTACTGGTCGTCGCCCGAGTCGGCGATCAGCCGGTCGGAGGCCGCGAGCGCCTGCGGGCCGAACTCGAAGGCGAAGCTGTCCGGGTAGGCGGTGCGGATCGCGTCCGTCCGTTCGTCCCAGTGCGGATTACGGGTGAGGGTCATCGACTTGTCGACGGCGTGCCGGGCGAGTCGGTACGGTCCGGCCGAGACCGGGTCCTTGTCGTACTTCTCCCTGGTGTCCAGCTTGACCGGTACGGCGCCGTACGAGTGCATCGCCAGCGTGAAGTTGAGGTCGGGCCGGGCCAGCTTCAGATGGAAGGTGATGGTCCTGCGGCGGGCGTCGGTGACGACGGAGTCGAGGTGCTTGCCGCCGTACGGGCCCTTGTACGCGGCCCGGAAGTCGGTGGAGCCGGTCAGCGCGGTCTGGAGGTAGCCGGCGCCCTCGGTGGTGAAGCTCGCGAAGCCCCGCTCGATGCCGTGGCGTACGTCGTCGACGGTCAGTTCACTGCCGTCCTCCCACCTGAGTCCTTCCTTGAGGGTGAACGTCCAGGTCTTCCCGTGGTCGGACAGGGTGCCCGCGTCGGTGGCGAGGTCGCCGACCAGCTTCATGGAGCCGTCCGGCGCGATCTTGTAGCCGGTGAGACAGCGGATGTAGAGGTTGCCGACCGTGGAGTTCCACGAGAAGTAGATGCGCTGCGGGTCGAGATGGGAGAAGTCGTCGGGGCCGATGCCGCGGATCGTGCCGCCCCTGCGCGACCCGGCGACGCCGGGGGCGGGCCCGATGGAGTCCGCGGCGGTGCCGATGGCGACCGTACTGCCGGTGTATGTCGTGGAGCCCGCGCCGCCGCCCCCGCCTCCGGAACCGCTGCCGCTGCTGCACGCGGAGAGGAGTGCGGAGCCCCCGGCGGCGACGGAGGTGGCGATGACGAAGTTTCTGCGGGAGAGGGACATGATGCCTGCCCTGTCGGTGCGTCGGTGGAGCCGAATGGGGTTCTGCCGTGCGGCGGTGCGGACATGACGGCGCACCGAGGTACGGGAGCGGCGGCGTGCGGCGGTACGGGGTGCGCGTGGTGCTGCGGTACGGGGCTCCGGGCCGGTCCCGGGGCGCGAGGGCGTGAGGGCGCGAGGGCGCGCGGGCGTCAGCGGCGCGTCTTCGGGTCCAGCGCGTCGCGTACCGAGTCGCCGAGGAGGTTGAAGGCGATCACGAAGACCACCATCGCGAGCCCGGGGAAGAGCAGGAAGGTGATGTCGTTCCGGTAGACGTTCGAGCCGCGCTGGATCATCACGCCCCAGTCGGGGGTCGGTGAGCTGAGCCCCACGCCGAGGAAGGCGAGCCCCGCCTCGGTGGTGACGAAGAGGGGGAGCGCGAGGGTCGCCTGGATGAGGATCGGCGTCCACAGGTTGGGGAGCAGCTCCTTGAAGACGATCCGCGCCGGGGACGCGCCGGTCACCCTGGCCGCCTCCACGAACTCCCTTTCGCGCAGGGCCAGTACCTCGCCGCGCAGCAGCCGGGCGATGGGGGCCCAGCCGAAGGCGGTCATCACCGAGATCAGCGAGACGACCGTGAGCCAGACCGGGGTGTTCTCCTCGGGCGGGACCAGGATCGAGATCAGCACCGGCCAGAACGCGATGAAGAACAGCGTCGAGGGGAACGCCAGCAGGATGTCGACGACCCGGCCGACGAGGTAGTCGGTCTTCCCGCCGAGGTACCCGGCCGTGACCCCGACGACGACGCCGGCCACCGCCACCAGCAGCGTGGTCACGGTGGCGATCAGCAGCGAGTTGCGGATCCCGTACAGCAGGAAGGTGAAGACGTCCCGGCCGAGCCCGGGTTCGACGCCGAACCAGTACGCGCCGCTGATACCGCCGTTGGGGCGGACCGGGAAGCCGAAGTCGTCGAGGAGACCGGGGTTGTCCTGGCCGTAGGTGTCGTACGGATTCTTCCCGTAGAGCCGGGCGATCAGCGGGGCGCAGACGGCCACCACGAAGAAGAAGGCGACGACACAGGCCGAGACGACGCCCGTACGGTCGCGCCGGAAGCGCCGCAGGGCGAGCTGCCCGGGGGAGCGGCCGGCTCCGCTTCTCGGCGCCGCGGACGCCGGCGGGGGGCCGCCGTTGCCGGGAGGCGTCTCCAGAGGGACGGCGGCCGGAGAGGGTGCGGAGGTCATGATGCTCCTGGCCGGAAGAGATCGAAGACTCCACGGTCAGATCCGCGGATCGAAAGGACTTTTTCAATCGAATACGTGCACGGTCAATGAATTCTGCAGGGCCTTGAATGCCTCTTTTGCGGCTTGGTGTGCGCATGGCCAACCGTTGGTGCGAATGCGCTTCCGTCATGACCCGACCGAAAGGCAACCGCCCCTCCGGCGTGCCCGCGGGTCGCTCACCGGTATGCGTACATCCGGAGGGGGATCCGTCCGTTCAGGTGAGTCGTGTGGGCGTATTGCGCCCTATGGGTGGATATTGTCCCTCATCTGAACCCGACCCTCCGAGGAGGACCCTTCATGCGAGGAGCTACGCCCGCACCTGTCCGGTGGGCCGCCTGCGCGGTGGCCGTCACCCTCGCGGCGACGGCGTGCGGCGGGGGAGGCAGCGCCGCTCGTGGAGGTGCGGACGGTGTGGTGCGCTCCTCCTGGGGGGACCCGCAGAACCCCCTGGAACCCGCGAACACCAACGAGGTCCAGGGCGGCAAGGTCCTCGACATGATCTTCCGCGGACTGAAGCGGTACAACCCGAGGACGGGCAAGGCCGAGGACGAACTGGCCGAGCGGATCGAGACGACGGACTCGACGCACTTCACCGTCACCGTCAAGGACGGCTGGACCTTCAGCAACGGCGAGAAGGTGACCGCCAGATCCTTCGTGGACGCGTGGAACTACGGTGCCCACCTCAAGAACAACCAGAAGAACGCCTACTTCTTCCAGTACATCGACGGCTACGACAAGGTCCACCCGGCCTCCGGCGCGCCCACCGCACCGACCCTCTCCGGCCTGAAGGTCACCGGGCCGCGGACCTTCACCGTCAAGCTGTCGCAGCGCTTCTCCACCTGGCCGGACACCCTCGGATACGCGGCCTTCGCGCCGCTGCCCAGGGCGTTCTACGACCGGCACGCGGCATGGCTCGCCAAGCCGGTCGGCAACGGCCCCTACGAGGTGGAGCGGTACACCAAGGGCTCCCAGATGTCGCTGCGCACCTGGAAGGCGTACCCCGGCGCGGACAAGGCGCGCAACGGCGGTGTGGACCTCGTGGTCTACACCGACAACAACACCGCCTACACCGACCTCGTCGCGGGCAATCTCGACCTGGTCGACGACGTCCCGGCCGCGCAGCTCAAGAACGTGAAGTCCGATCTGGACGGCCGGTACATCAACACCCCCGCCGGCATCATCCAGACCCTCGCCTTCCCGTACTACGACCGGCGCTGGAACACCGCGAACGCCGTCAAGGTCCGCACCGGGCTCTCCCGGGCCATCAACCGCGAGCAGATCACCGAGACCATCTTCCGCAAGACCCGTACCCCCGCCACCGACTGGACCTCACCGGTGCTCGGCGCGGACGGCGGCTACAAGGCGGGGCTCTGCGGGGCGGCGTGCGTGTACGACGCCGCCGCGGCGAAGAAGCTGGTCCGGGAGGGCGGCGGCATCCCCGGCGGCCGGCTGAAGATCACGTACAACGCGGACACCGGCTCCCACAAGGAGTGGGTCGACGCCGTCTGCAACAGCATCAACAACGCGCTGGGCCAGGACAAGGCGTGCGTCGGCAGCCCCGTCGGCACCTTCGCCGACTTCCGCAACCAGATCGGGCGCAAGAAGCTCACCGGGCCCTTCCGCGCGGGCTGGCAGATGGACTACCCGCTGATCCAGAACTTCCTCCAGCCGCTCTACTACACCAACGCCTCGTCCAACGACGGGAAGTGGAGCAACCCACGCTTCGACCGGCTGATCAACGAGGCCAACGCCGAGGTCGACCCGAAGGCGGCGATCGACACGTTCCAGCGGGCCGAAGAGGTCGTACGGGACCAGATGGCGGCCATCCCGCTCTGGTACCAGAACGGCAGCGCGGGCTACTCGGACCGTGTCTCGCACGTGGCGCTCAACCCGTTCAGCGTCCCGGTCTACAACGAGATCACCGTCCGCTGACGCCGGAACGCAGCCCCGCGGCCACCGTTCGCCTCTTCCCCCGGAGCCTTGCATGGGACGTTATGTGATCCGGCGTCTGCTCCAGATGATCCCGGTCTTCATCGGCGCCACACTGCTGATCTTCCTGATGGTCAATGTGATGGGAGACCCCGTCGCGGGCCTCTGCGGCGACCGGCAGTGCGACCCGGCGACCGAGGCGCAGCTCCGCAAGGAGTTCGGCCTCGACCGGCCCGTCTGGCAGCAGTACCTCACCTACATGGGCCATGTCTTCTCGGGAGACTTCGGCACCGCCTTCAACGGGCAGAAGGTCATCGACCTGATGGCCTCCGCCTTCCCGATCACCATCCGGCTGACGCTCGTCGCCATCTTCTTCGAGATCCTCGTCGGGATCGTCTTCGGTGTGATCACCGGACTGCGCCGGGGCCGCCCGGTCGACACCTCCGTCCTGCTGCTGACCCTCGTCGTCATCGCCGTACCGACGTTCGTCACCGGGCTGCTGGCCCAACTCCTCTTCGGGGTGAAGTGGAAGATCATCGAACCCTCGGTCTCCCCGACGGCGCCGCTCGACGAGCTGATCCTGCCGGGGCTGGTGCTCGCCTCCGTCTCCCTCGCGTACGTCACCCGGCTCACCCGGACGTCCATCGCGGAGAACGCCCGTTCCGACTACGTCCGTACGGCCGTCGCCAAGGGGCTGCCCCGGCGGCGGGTGATCGTCAGGCATCTGCTGCGCAATTCACTGATCCCGGTGGTCACCTTCATCGGTACGGACATCGGCGCCCTGATGGGCGGCGCCATCGTCACCGAGCGGATCTTCAACATCCACGGCGTCGGATTCCAGCTCTACCAGGGGATTCTGCGCCAGAACACCCAGACCGTCGTCGGCTTCGTGACCGTGCTCGTCATCGTCTTCCTGGTGGCGAACCTGCTGGTCGACCTGTTGTACGCCGTACTCGACCCGAGGATCCGGTATGCCTGACCCGCAGCGCCCGAACCCCGACGGACCCGACCCCGACGGGCCCACGGCCGACGGGGGCGCCATCGCAGGAACCGGCGCCGGCGGCGCGATGGACCTGGCCACCAGCGAGGGGTTCACCCTGGAGAGGGACGGGGAGCCCGGAACACCCGCGGGCGGGCCTGCGGGCCGGGCGCGCAGTCTGTGGTCCGACGCCTGGCGGGACCTGCGGCGCAACCCGGTCTTCCTCATCTCCGGGCTGGTCATCGTCTTTCTGGTGGTCATCTCGATCTGGCCGTCGCTGATCGCCAGTGGCAACCCGCTCTCCTGCGACCTCGCGTACGCCCAGGACGGCTCCCGGCCCGGCCACCCCTTCGGCTTCAACGGACAGGGCTGCGACGTCTACACCCGTACCGTCTACGGCGCCAGGACCTCCGTCGTCGTCGGTGTCCTCGCCAGTCTCGGGGTCGCCGTCGTCGGCTCGGTCCTCGGCGGGCTCGCCGGGTTCTACGGCGGGTCCTGGGACGCGGTGCTCTCCCGGGTCACCGACATCTTCTTCGGGATCCCCGTCGTCCTCGGCGGTCTGGTGCTGCTCTCCGTGGTGACCAGCGCCACCGTCTGGCCGGTGATCGGCTTCATGGTGCTGCTCGGCTGGCCGCAGATCTCCCGGATCGCCCGGGGCTCCGTCATCACCGTCAAACAGAACGACTACGTGCAGGCGGCGCGGGCGCTCGGTGCCTCCAGCCCGCGGATGATGCTGCGGCACGTGCTGCCCAACGCGGTCGCGCCGGTGATCGTCGTGGCGACCATCGCCCTCGGTACGTTCATCGCGCTGGAGGCGACCCTCTCGTACCTCGGTGTGGGCCTCAAACCACCGACGGTCTCCTGGGGGATCGACATCTCGGACGCCTCCCCGTACATCCGCAACGCCCCGCACATGCTGCTCTGGCCGGCCGGGGCGCTGGCGATCACCGTGCTGGCCTTCATCATGCTGGGCGACGCGGTACGCGACGCCCTCGACCCCAAGCTGCGCTGAGGAGCCCCGCTGCCATGGAGCCGTCCCCCGTCCTGCTCGAAGTGCGCGATCTCCAGGTGGAGTTCCACACCCGCGAAGGGAGCGCCAAGGCCGTCAACGGCGTCAGCTACACGGTGGCGGCCGGTGAGACCCTCGCGGTGCTCGGGGAGTCGGGCTCCGGCAAGTCCGTCACCGCCCAGGCGGTCATGGGGATCCTGGACTCCCCGCCCGGCCGGATCACCGGCGGGGAAGTGCTCTTCCGGGGCCAGGACCTGCTGCGGCTCAAGGAGGAGCAGCGCCGCAGGATCCGCGGCGCCGAGATGGCGATGATCTTCCAGGACGCGCTGTCCTCCCTCAACCCCGTGCTCACGGTGGGGGCCCAACTCGGGGAGATGTTCGAGGTTCACCGGGGAATGGGCCGCAAACAGGCGCGGGCCAAGTCCGTCGAACTGATGGACCGCGTCCGTATCCCGGCCGCCAAGGACCGCGTGAACGACTACCCCCACCAGTTCTCGGGGGGCATGCGCCAACGGATCATGATCGCCATGGCGCTCGCGCTCGAACCCGCGCTGATCATCGCGGACGAGCCGACGACCGCGCTCGACGTGACCGTGCAGGCCCAGGTGATGGACCTCCTCGCCGAGCTCCGGCGCGAGTTCGACATGGGGCTGATCCTGATCACCCACGATCTGGGCGTGGTCGCGGACGTCGCGGACCGGATCGCGGTGATGTACGCGGGTCGCATCGTGGAGACCGCGCCGGTCCACGAGATCTACAAGCGCCCCGCCCATCCGTACACCCGGGGGCTGCTGGACTCGATCCCGCGCCTCGACCAGAAGGGCCACGAGCTGTACGCGATCAAGGGTCTGCCGCCCAGTCTGCTGCACATCCCACCGGGCTGCGCGTTCCACCCGCGCTGCCCCCGGGCCCGGGACGTGTGCCGTGCGGAGGTGCCGCCGCTCCACGCGGTGACGGAGGAGGACGGCAGGGCCTCCGGGGAGCGGCGGAGCGCCTGCTACTTCTGGAAGGAGACGCTCGATGGCTGAACCCCTCCTGGAGGTACGGGACCTGGTCAAGCACTACCCGCTCACCCAGGGCATCCTCGTCCGGCGGCAGATCGGCGCGGTGCGCGCGGTCGACGGTGTCTCCTTCGGCCTGGCGGCCGGCGAGACCCTGGGCATCGTGGGGGAGTCCGGCTGCGGCAAGTCGACCGTGGCGAAGCTGCTGGTCAACCTGGAGCGGCCGACGTCCGGCACGATCCGCTACAAGGGCGAGGACATCACCAGGCTGTCGGGACGCGCGCTGAAGGCGGTACGGCGCAACATCCAGATGGTGTTCCAGGACCCGTACACCTCGCTCAACCCGCGCATGACGGTCGGCGACATCATCGGGGAGCCGTACGAGATCCACCCCGAGGCGGCCCCGAAGGGCGACCGGCGGCGCCGGGTCCAGGAGCTGCTGGAGGTCGTCGGGCTCAATCCGGAGTACGTCAACCGCTATCCGCACCAGTTCTCCGGCGGTCAGCGCCAGCGCATCGGCATCGCCCGCGGGCTCGCGCTCCGGCCGGAGATCATCGTGGCGGACGAGCCGGTCTCGGCGCTCGACGTCTCCGTCCAGGCGCAGGTCATCAATCTGATGGAGCGCCTTCAGCACGAGTTCGACCTGTCGTACCTCTTCATCGCGCACGACCTGTCGATCGTCCGGCACATCTCCGACCGCGTGGGGGTGATGTATCTGGGACGGCTGGCCGAGATCGGCACGGACACGGAGATCTACGCACACCCGACGCATCCGTACACCCAGGCGCTGCTGTCGGCGGTGCCGCTGCCCGACCCCTCCGCGCGTGAGCACCGGGACCGGATCATCCTCGCGGGCGACGTGCCGTCCCCGGCGAACCCCCCGTCCGGCTGCCGTTTCCGCACCCGCTGCTGGAAGGCGCGGGAGCGGTGCGCGGTGGAGGTGCCGGAGCTGGCGGTGCCGGAGGTCTTCCGAGCGGCGGCGGGGCCGGCCGCGCACCCCTCGGCCTGCCATTTCGCGGCGGAACGGAAGATCGTTCCCACCGGGGCGGAGGGGGAGGAAAATCAATAAAACACAACAATTTCGTTAACACGCAGGCAACTTGGCGGACCCGGTACCGATATACGCACCCGCCAAGCTGTAGAGCGTACGGCCGTGCGGGTGCCGTAAACCGGCCGGGACTTCCAGGAGTCCCGGCCGGTTGCCTTTTCCCGCCCTGTGCCGTGGGCCTCTTTCCGGCGTGTCGCGACTCCGGTCCTCAGCGCGGATTCAGCGACCGCTTGAGGAAGTCGACCTGGAGCAGCAGCAGGTTCTCCGCGATCTCCTCCTGCGGGGTCATATGGGTCACACCCGTGAGCGGCAGCACCTCATGGGGCCGCCCGGCCGCCAGAAGCGCGGCGGAGAGCTTGAGCGAGTGGGCGACCACCACATTGTCGTCGGCCAGCCCATGGATGATCATCATGGGCCGCGCGGGCTCCGCCGGGGACGAGAGCCCGTCGTCCGTCACCAGCGAGTTGGCCGCGTACACCTCGGGCGCCTCCTGCGGGGTGCCGAGATAGCGCTCCATGTAGTGCGTGTCGTAGAGGCGCAGATCGGTCACCGGCGCGCCCACCACCGCCGCGTGGAAGACGTCGGGGCGGCGCAGCACCGCGAGCGCGGAGAGGTAGCCGCCGTACGACCAGCCGCGGATCGCGACCCGGCCGAGATCGAACGGGAACCGCCCGGCGAGATCGTGCAGCGCCTCGATCTGGTCGTCCAGGGTGAGCAGCAGATTCCGGTGGACGGACTTCTCCCAGGCGGGGGAGCGGCCCGGGGTGCCGCGTCCGTCGGCGACGAGCACCGCGAACCCCTGGTCGGCGAACCACTGCGAGGTGAGGTACGCGTTCTGGGCGGCGACCACCCGCTGGCCGTGCGGACCGCCGTACGGGTCGAGGAGGACGGGGAGCGGGCCGTCCGACTCCCGGTAGCCCGTGGGGAGCAGGACGGCGCACGGAATACGCCGTGCGCCCCCCTCGGTGAGCCGCGCGTGCGCGGTGAGCACCGGAGCCTGCGCGTACGAGGCGATCGACGCGATCTGCTTGCCGTCCCGGAACACCCCCACGGACGCCCCCGCGCTCTCGGGACGCGCCGACACGAGGACGGTCACCTCTCCCGCGCGGACGGCCGAATGGACCCCGGTGCCCGCCGAGAACCGCTCCGTGCCCAGCTCGCTGACGCGGTACACATGGATCTCGCCGGTCTCCGGAGCGGCGGCCTCCTCCCCGGCCGACGCCGAGACCAGGATGTCGTGCTCGCCGATGTCCAGGACCGCCCTGACATGCAACTGCGGCCCGGTGAGCGGCCGGTCGCCGGCCATCAGGACCCGTGCGCCCCCTTCGTCGGCCAGCCGGACGAGCCGCCCGTCCGGCGCCCAGGCGGGCACGCCGGGGGAGAGTTCGAGCCACGCGGGGTCCTCGTCCCGGTGCACGGTGCGGGTGGCACCGGTCGCGGGGTCCACCGCGAGGTGGATCTGGGCGCGCTGGTCCCGGCTCTGGACGAGCAGCAGCGGGGCGCCTCCCGGGGACCAGTGGACGCGCGCGAGGTACGGATAACGGGCCCGGTCCCAGATCACCTCCGCGGGAGGCGTGCCGGTGCCGTCCGTCCCCGAGCCGTCCGTCAGAGGAACCAGGAAGAGCCGTACGTCGGCGTTGGGCGTACCCGCCGCCGGGTAGGGCACCCGCGACGGCTCGCGGTCCGGGTGGGCCGGGTCGGAGATCCACCAGCGCCGTACGTCCGCGGTGTCCACGCGCGCGACGAGCAGCCGGTCGGAGTCGGGCGACCACCAGCAGCCGCGGGTACGGCTCATCTCCTCGGCGGCGATGAACTCCGCGAGGCCGTAGGTGACGTCCGCGCCCGGCCCCGCCTGCGCCGCGCTCCCGCCCGCCTCCTTCCCCGCGGCCTCCCCCGTCAGGGACTCCTCGGTCCCGGGGCCGGCCAGCTCGCGGTCGCCCTCCCCGTCAGCCCCGATCACCCGCAGGGCCCCACCGGACACATAGGCGATGTGCCGGCCGTCCGGCGCGGGGCGCGGGTCGATCACCGGCCCCGGCGCCGGGAGTTCGCGTGCCGTCCCGGCCCGCAGCTCGGCCGCGTAGAGGCGCCCTGAGAGGGCGAACGCGGCCAGCTCGACCCCGGAGTCCACCGCGTACCCGACGATCCCTCCAGACCCCTCCCGGCTGCGCTCGCGCCGGGCCCGCTCCTCGGCCGAGAGCCGCTCCGAGGCGCCGCCGAGCAGCACGCCGGGGTCGGCGGCGATCCGGGCGCCGTCCTGGCCCGCGGCCGAGCCGTCGAGGTCGAGCACCCAGAGCCGGTTCACGCGGTCCGTCCCCGAGGCGGAGCGCAGGAAGACCACCCGCGCCCCGTCCGGTGAGACCGTGAACGAGCGGGGAGCGCCGAGCGTGAACCGCTGGGTCCTGGCGTGCTGACGCGGGAACGAAGGAGGAGGGTTCAAGGTCATGCGACCGAACCTAACGGCTCGCGACCCCCGCCGAGGAGTTCCGTGCGCCCCCGTGTGCTGCCGTGCACCGATCGATGCGTACGTACGGATAGTTATGATCCCTAGCGATAGCTGGGTATGAATGAGCCGGGCACATGCACGCTGCGTTTTCCCGACTGAATATCTATGGAGGTGAACCGCCGTGGCACTCTCGATTTCGGCGGTGGTGCTGCTGGCGATCATCGTCTTCCTGCTGGTCCGGAAGTCCGGACTGAAGGCAGGACACGCGGTGGTCTGCATGCTGCTCGGGTTCTACATGGCCAGTTCCTCCATCGCTCCCACCATCAGCGAACTGACCACGAACGTGGCCGGGATGATCGGTGGCATCAAGTTCTAGCCACCGGCCGTCGTTATTCGGCCATTCTTTGCTGAGCGCGCCATCGATTCGGTCCCGCCCCTCGGCCCGGGGCCCCCCCCCCCCCCCCCCGGGGGGCCTCCCCGGCTCCCGGTCGGCCCCGCTCGGCGGCGCCCCGCCGCGCCCCCCGGCGCTCGGGGGGCGGGCGG
>NZ_JBHZDA010000001.1:19558-27185 GCF_042755665.1 Streptomyces sp. NPDC059142 | reverse complement strand
CGGTGTTTACTCGCATTTTGTGGGCGGCGGGCCCCATGGATCGGCCCCCGCCCCCGGCCCCGCGCCCCCGCCCCCCCGCGGGGGGCCCTCGACCGGTGCTCCCGTACGCCCGCGAACGGCGCCGCCGCACGTCTCCCGACGGCTCTCGGGCGGCTGTCGGTGCCGCCTCGTAGGCTGTCCCCATGACCGATCTCCCCGCCCGTCGTCTGCTGCTCGTCCACGCGCATCCCGACGACGAGTCGATCAACAACGGCGCCACGATGGCCAGGTACGCGGCCGACGGCGCCCTGGTCACGCTGGTGACCTGCACCCTCGGCGAGGAGGGTGAGGTCATACTGCCCGAACTCGCCCACCTGGCGGCCGATCAGGAGGACCGGCTCGGCGCCCACCGCGTCGGTGAACTCGCCGGGGCGATGCGTGAGCTGGGCGTCACCGACCACCGCTTCCTCGGCGGCCCCGGCCGGTTCCGGGACTCCGGGATGATGGGCCTGGAGCAGAACGACCGCGACGGCGCGTTCTGGCACACCGAGGTGGACGAGGCGGCTCCGTACCTCGTGGAGGTGGTCCGCGAGGTGCGCCCCCAGGTGCTCGTCACGTACGACCCCGACGGCGGGTACGGACACCCCGACCACATCCAGGCCCACCGCGTCGCCATGCGCGCCGCCGAACTGGCGGCCGACCCCGCCTACCGTCCGGAGCTGGGCGCGGCGCACGGCGTCGAGAAGATCTACTGGAACCGGATCCCGCGCTCGGTCGCCGAGGAGGGCTTCGCCCGGCTGCGCGCGGCCGGCTCCGGCTTCCCCGGTGTCGCGGAGATCGACGACATCCCGGGCGTCGTCTCCGACGAGGAGATCACCGCGGTGGTCGACGGCGCTCCGTACTCCCGGCACAAGGCGGCCGCCATGCGCGCCCACGCCACCCAGATCGCCGTGGACGGGCCCTTCTTCGCGCTCTCCAACGACCTCGGTCAGCCGATCTTCACCACCGAGTACTACCAGTTGGTGCACGGCACGTCCGGAGCACCCACCGGCGAACGTGAGAGCGATCTTTTCGCCGGAACGACCGGAACGACCGGAACGACCGGAACGACCGGAATGACCGGAACGGCCGGCGTGAACGCGGGTCCGCACGCCGGTCCGCGCGCCGGAGCGGACACGTGAGCACCCGCGAGCCGGGCGCTCCCGCCGCGCAACAGCTCACCACTCCGCTCGGATTCAGACCCGGGCGCATCGCCGCGTATCTGGGGCTGGCGGTGCTCGGCGCGCTCGTCGGGATCGCGGGTTCCCTCGTCCAAGGCGGCTGGTTCCCGGGCGGTTTGGTGCTCGCCCTGCTCGCCACGGCCGGGGCCTTCTTCGGCGGGCTGTACGCGACCGGCACCCAGCTCGGAGTGGGCGCGCCCGCCGCCGGATGGCTGATCGCGACGATCGGGCTGAGCATGGGCCGCGCCGAGGGCGACGCGGCCTTCGCCGCAGGTGCCGGGCCCCTTGTCTACCTGCTCGGCGGCATGGTGGTGGCTGTGATGTGTGCCACGATGTCGCGGTTGCCGCAACCGGGCACGAAGTCCGGCCGACTTGGGAAGTGACGAGCCCGGCAGCCGCTGAATTGACCATGCGCGTACGGTCGGCGGAGCATCGCTTCCCACGGTCGTCGGGTCTCCGTCGGTGGAGGCCAGTATGGTGGTGCGCGCTCCGGGCCTTCCCCCCGCTCTCCGGCTGTGGGGGAACTGAACAGTTGAGTACCAGTAAGAACGGGCGGCGGAGCCAACCGGGAGAACCTGCTTTGAGTCGTGAAACTGACAGTTCGTCCTCCGGGCCCCAGGGGCGCGGCGGAGCCGCGTACCCCTCGGGGACACCGCCGTACGGATCCCGCCAGTATCCGTCGCTGCATCCTCAGCAGGACGCTCCGGAGGAGAGAGAGACCGCGCCCGCCGCAAAGCCGGACGAGCCGAAGACCGAGACCACGCTGACCACCCGGATCCGGATCAACATCCCGGGTTCGCGGCCGATCCCGCCCGTCGTGATGCGGACGCCCATGAGCGACGTCGACGGCGCCGAGGGCCGGGGCACCCCGGCCGGCGAGCGCACGGGCAGCACACCGAAGCCCGCGGCAGCCCAGGACATGTCCGAGACCCGGCCGATCGACCTGGTCGGGGAGCAGCGCTCCGCCGCCCAGGCGGCCAACGGCGCGGACGGCGACAACGGCGACGGCCGGGACAGGCCGACCAGCGACTGGTTCGCGCCACGCAAGGCGGCCGGTGGCACGGCCGCGGGCATGAGCGCGGGCGCCGCCGCCGTCGCCGGCACCGCCCCGGCCCCGCCGCCGACGGCGGAGCCCGGCGGGGAGAGCCGCGCGGAGTCGCCGTACGGCTCGGACTACTCGGGCGGCACCGACTACTCCACCGGATCCCACCGGATCGGCGGCGCGGGCGGTTCCTCGCTCAGCGATCTCGCCGCCGAGGGGCTGGCGACCGGAGGCGGTCCCACCACCCCGGCGTTCGGCACCCGTCCCCCGGGCGCGGCCACCGGACCGAGCGGCCCCACCACGGGCCCGGCCCCCGGCAGCGCCTCGTTCGGCACTCCTCCGGCGTCCCTGGGCACCTCGCAGGGGACCGGCCGGATCGGTGCGCCCCGGCTCTCCGACGACACCGCCGTCCTGACCCCGCAGCAGCCCGCGCAGGACCCGGGGCCCGGCGGCCATGTCTCGGGCGACACGCTCACCAGCGGCATCCCCGTGGTGCCGCCGGAGCACCGTGCGCCCTTCCCCGGGTCTGGGCCGGGGGCCGACGGCCCCCGGACCGGCGCGGGCCCCGGCGGCGCGGGGTCCGGCGGACCCGGCGGCGACGGAGCGGGCGCGTTCGGCCGGGAGCACGACTTCTCGTCGCCCGACTTCCCCGGCCCGGTCGGCGCCGCGGGCACCACACCGCCCCTGGGCAAGGCGCCCGCAGCACCGGCGCCCCCGTCCGGGACGTCCTCGTCCGCCTCCGCACCCGCCAAGAAGGGCCGCTCCAAGGTGGCGCTGCTCGGCGTCGCCGTCGTGGTGGTGGCCGGCGGTCTCTACGGCGCCGGGCTGCTGATGAACCACTCCGACGTACCGAAGGGCACCACGGTCCTCGGCGTCGACATCGGCGGCGGCACCCGTGACCAGGCGGTCAACAAGCTCGAAGGCGCCCTCGGCGAACGCGCCTCCGCCCCGCTGCGGCTCAGCATCGGCGGCAAGACGGAGGAGCTGGCCCCCGACAAGGCGGGCCTGAGCCTGGACAGCCAGGCGACGGTGCGCAACGCGGCGGGCAGCGACTACAACCCGGTCTCGGTGATCGGCTCGCTCTTCGGCGGCGCCCGCGTCGCCGAACCGGTGATCCCCGTCGACGAGGAGAAGCTGAGCGTCGCGCTGGCCGATCTGGCGGGCGTCTCCGGCTCGGCCCGCGAGGGCACCATCACCTTCGAACCGGGCAAGGCCGTCGCCGTACCCGGCAAGGCGGGCCAGGCGCTGGACGTCAACCACTCGATCATCTCGACCCGGGACGCCTACCGCGCCCAGGTCCAGACGGGCAAGGCGAACAGCATCGAGCTGCCCGTCGCCACCCGCGAGCCCACCGTCGACCAGGCGGAGCTGGACCGGGCCATGAAGGAGTTCGCCGAGCCCGCCATGTCCGGCCTGATCACCATCCAGGCCGGCGGCAAGCAGATCCAGTTCGGCCCCGCCAAGTCGCTGCCGAAGATCCTCTCGATGAAGGCGGTCGACGGAAAGCTCGTCGAGGTCTACGACAGGAACGCCATCGACCAGCTTCTCGAAGGCGTCTTCGACGGCATCACGATCACCAAGGGCGACGGCAAGCAGTACCCGGTCTCCTCGGCCGACGTGGCGCAGGCCATGCAGAAGGCGCTGCGCGGCAAGACCCCCGCGGAGCGCACGCAGACGATCAGTCTCGACCCGAGCTGACCGGAGGCGCGGGCGGGCCGTCCCCGCTCGTGCCTGACCGCCCCGTACGTTCCACGCCGCCGGGCGGGCCTCCTCCGAGGTCCGCCCGGCGGCGTTCGCGCCGGTACGGGGCCGCCCCGGGCCCCTGAGGTCAGTTCAGCATCGCTCTGGCCGCGCGGGCCTTCCGGCGGATGGCCTCCGCGGCGGCGGGCTCCACCGCGGCCACCACCCGCGCGTACTCCTCCATCTCCGCCGCCCCGCTCAGGAACTCCCCGCGGCGGACCAGCAACTGGGCCCGCTCGTAGCGCAGCCGGGCCGGGTGGGCCGGCAGGAGGAGCGAGAGATCGACGGCCCACAGCGCCACGTCGCTGCGCTCGGGGCGGAGCGCCGCCCAGGCACGGACGTTGTTCAGGACGCGCCGCACGATGTCCAGCGCGGCGGCCGGACGGAACGAGGCGGGGTCGGGCGGCGCCCCCGTCACACTCCTGACCAGGAGGTCCGTGTCGTCACCGGTCAGCAGCCGGCCGGCCGCGAACGGGTCGGCCAGGACCCGCTGCGCCGGGTCGCCGAAGCCCACCACGAAGTGGCCGGGCAGCGCCAGCCCGTACACCGGTGCCCCGGCCCGGCGCGCCACCTCGATCCAGACCACCGAGAGCAGGATCGGCAGCCCGCGGCGCCTGCGCAGCACCGCGGGCAGCAGCGAGGACTCCAGCCGCTCGTAGTCGGCGGGGGAGCCGTGGAAACCGCAGCGCCCGCCGAGCAGCTCCCCGAGCGCCCGCGCCCACGCGCGCGCCCCCGCGACCCCGAAGGGCAGCAGCCCGGCGAGCCGGTCCAGCTCCGCCTGGGCCGCGTCGAGATCCGGCTCGGTGAGGTCCGGGTCGCCCTCCGCGCCGACGAGCAGGCAGAGCGTCGCCAGATCGGGCCGCTCCGCGCGGGCCTCCTCGGCGAACCGCCGGCGCCGCTCGCCGCTCACGGTGACCGGAAATGGTGGTAGCGGTGGTGGACGGCGAAGCCCATGCCGTCGTACAGCGCCTGCGCGCCCTCGTTGTCCGCCTCCACCTGGAGCCAGGCGGCGGACGCGCCCTCGTCCAGCGCCCGGCGGGCGAGCGCGGTCATCACCGCCGTGGCCAGCCCGCGCCTGCGGTGCGCGGGGTCGACCTCCACCGCCATGAACCCGGCCCACCGTCCGTCGACCACGCACCGGCCGATCGCCGCGGGCGTCCCGCCCTCCTCCGGGGCGTCCTCCCCGGCGACCGCCGCGAACCACACCGAGGGGCCGCCGGAGAGCACCTGGAGCACCTCGGGCCCCGGCCTCCCGGCGGAGCGCTGGTAGCGCCGCAGCCACGCCGTGCCGGCCGTACGGTCGAGCGTTACGCCGGAGAGGTCGTCGTCCCGGTCGGCCAGCGGCGCGAGCGCGCCGACGCGCACCTCCGCCGTCACCTCCGAGCGCCAGCCGCGCCGCTCCAGCTCGGCGCAGAGCAACTCCTGCGTGGACTCGGCGCCGGTCGCGGTCTGGATGTACGCGGGCAGCCCCCGCTCCCCGTACCAGTGGCGTACGCGCGCCAACGCCTCGTCGAGCGGCATGCCGGGGTCACCGAGGGGTAGGACGGAGTTGGCCCGTCGCGTGAAGCCGGACGCGGCCCTCAGCAGCCAGTCACCCAGCGGCTCGCTCTCCACCGGCTGCCAGGAGCGGGCACCGACCCGTGCCAGCTCCTCGAAGGAGGCGGCGGGGCCCCGGCGCCGGGCCGGCGCGGCGGGGACGACCTTCCCCGCGACCAGCGCGCCCTCGGGGACGCGCACGCTCTCCCCGGTCCGTCGTGTGATGAGCAGCACACCGCCGTCCCAGGATGTGAGAACGCCCACCGTGTCGGTGAACTTCTCCGGGCCCGTGCCATCCTCCGTCAGTTGTCTGACTGATACACGTTTGCCCACGTCAGAGGGGGTCACGCGGACCTCAAGTCGTCCGCCGCCAGTGAATTCCACAGCTCTGTCCGCCCCTCCTGTTCGGATCGCGCTCAAGAACGGAGATACTAGATGCGGGCATCGACGACGCCGCGCTCCCGCGCGCCCGTGGACGGAGCCGCAGATCGGCCCGCCGCGCCCTATCGAGGAGGAACGACAGCGTGACCTACGTCATCGCGCAGCCTTGTGTCGACGTCAAGGACAAGGCGTGCATCGAGGAGTGCCCGGTCGACTGCATCTACGAGGGCTCCCGGTCCTTGTACATCCACCCGGACGAATGCGTCGACTGCGGAGCCTGTGAGCCGGTCTGCCCGGTCGAGGCCATCTTCTACGAGGACGACACCCCGGAGGAGTGGAAGGACTACTACAAGGCGAACGTCGAGTTCTTCGACGAGCTCGGTTCGCCCGGCGGTGCTTCCAAGCTCGGCCTGATCGAGCGCGACCACCCCTTCATCGCCGCGCTGCCGCCCCAGAACGGCTGACAGCGCGCCCCCGGTCCCGTACGGCTCCCCGCTGTACGGGACCGCGGTGTTTGGCACACGAGAAAGAGTGAGTGAGCACGTGTCCGCAGTCTCTTCGCGCCTTCCCGTCTTTCCCTGGGACAAGCTGGAGCCCTACAAGGCGACGGCGGCTGCCCACCCGGACGGGATCGTGGACCTGTCCGTCGGCACGCCCGTCGACCCGGTCCCCGCACTGGTCCAGCAGGCCCTGATCGGCGCCGCGAACTCGCCCGGGTATCCGACGGTGTGGGGCACGGCCGAGCTGCGGGACGCGCTGACCGGCTGGGTGGAGCGGCGGCTCGGCGCGCGCGGGGTGGGCCATGCGCACGTCCTGCCGGTGGTCGGTTCCAAGGAGCTGGTGGCCTGGCTGCCGACGCAGCTCGGGCTCGGGGCGGGCGACCGGGTCGCGTACCCGCGGCTCGCGTACCCGACGTACGAGGTGGGGGCGCGGCTCTGCGGCGCCGAGCCCGTCGCGTACGACGACCCCACGGAGCTGGATCCGGCGGGGCTGAAGCTGCTCTGGCTGAACTCGCCGTCCAACCCCACCGGGCGTGTGCTGGCCGAGGACGAGCTGACCCGGATCGTCGCCTGGGCGCGCGAGCACGGCGTCCTGGTCTTCAGCGACGAGTGCTACCTGGAGCTGGGCTGGGAGACCGAGCCCGTCTCCGTGCTCCACCCGGACGTCTGCGGCGGTACGTACGAGGGCGTCGTCGCCGTCCACTCGCTCTCCAAGCGCTCCAACCTGGCCGGCTACCGCGCGGCCTTCCTGGCGGGCGACCCGGCGGTCCTCGGCGAGCTGCTGAAGATCCGCAAGCACGGCGGGATGATGGTGCCCGCGCCGGTGCAGGCGGCCACGGTCGCGGCGCTCGGCGACGACACCCACGTACAGGAGCAGCGGGAGCGGTACGCGGCCCGGCGCACCGCCCTGCGCGCCGCGCTGGAGGCGCACGGCTTCCGCGTCGACCACAGCGAGGCGAGCCTCTACCTCTGGTCGACCCGCGACGAGCCGTGCTGGGACACCGTGGCGCACCTCGCGGGGCTGGGCATCCTGGTCGCGCCCGGCGACTTCTACGGTCCGGCGGGCGGGCGCCATGTACGGGTGGCGCTGACGGCCACGGACGAGCGGATCGACGCGGCGGTCAAGCGCCTGGCGTGAGCCACCGGCGTACGCCCGAGGGCCCTGGGGATCGCGCCCGCCCCCCGGCCCGCGCGGTTGCTTGGACGCGGGTCCGGGCCCCGGGCCCGGG
>NZ_JBHZDA010000001.1:13855-19548 GCF_042755665.1 Streptomyces sp. NPDC059142 | reverse complement strand
GCCACCGCCGGCCCCCCTCGGCCCCTGTGGCGCGCCCGCACCCCAGGGCCCTCGCGTGTGCGTGTACGCGGGTACGTGACCGGTGCCCGGGACCGGCGGTACGCGGCCGGGTCAGCCGATCGGCAGGCCCTTGACCGGGAGCTGCCCCAGCGGCAGACCGCCCTGGGCGGGCCCGGCCGGAGCCGCGCCCTCCGTGGCCGTCTTCGCGGTCTCGCCCAGTACGGTGCCGGCGCTGCCCGCGGTCTCGCCGGCCGCCTTCTGGACGGCGGGGGTCGCCGTCTTCACGGCCTTGCCGACCGTCTTGCCGGCGGCGGGCACGCCCTGCGCGACGGCCTTGCCGCCGGCGCTGCCCACGGCCTGGGTGGCCGCCTGCGCCCCGCTGTCGGCGGCGGTGCCCACGGCGGCGCCGTCGAGCGCGGTGACCGCGCCCAGATCGGTGGTCTGCGGCAGCGCCGCCGCGCTCGCGGACCCGGCCGCGCCGATCACCGGGGCGGCGCCCGCCGCGATGAGCAGCGCGGCTCGGGCGATGCGGCGGGTCAGGGGGAGGTTCGCGGACATGAGGGCTCCTTGGAGGGCTCGGGGACGAACGGTGCGTGTCGCTTGTCCGTCGATCGGCAGATCCGTCGATCGGACGGAGTGACAACCCCTCGAACGGCCATGAAGGATGCGGCGGGCGCAGGTAAAGAGTAGGTAATGCGTCGTGTGGACCCCCCGGGTGCGAATCGGGCGAACGGGGTGGTTCCGCTCCGCCCGGAGAACCGTCACTCCCCTTGTCCCGTAAGGGAAGGGAAGCGTCGGACGGGCGCCGCGGGGAGAGCGCGGATGGGGGCTTCCCGCAGCGGGGCGGACTCGTCCGTCCGGGTGATACGTCGCACTGGGGGACGGCCCGCCTCCCAGGCCCGGCCCGCGGTGGTGAGGCTCAGCGCGCGGTGGTGATACGGACCACTTCCGCCCCGGAGTCCGGACCGTCCGTACGGCCGCCCCCGGTCCCCTCCACCCGCTGCCAGCCCCGGTGCGCCTGCCCCGCCCGCCACACGCGGCCCGCGTAGGCGACCTCGTCGATCCGCAGCTCCCAGGACCGCGCCACCGCCCAGTGCGCCAGCTCCCAGCCGCGCTGCGAGGCCGTGCTCCCCGCCGCCGACCGGCCGGTCCCGCCGGAGATGTCGGTTCCGCCGGTCCCGTCGGACCCTCCGGCCTCACCCGTCTCACCGGCCTCGGAGGCGTCGCCGGCCACCGAGGCGCCCCGCTCACCGCCCGCCGTACCGCCCGCGGCCGACACCGGTACGGAGACCTCGTGCGCGGTGTCCGCCGCCGCCACCTCCGTCCCGAAGTCCCTGGTCAGCGCGGCCCGTACCTTCTCCGGGCGGCCCGGTGTGATCCCCGTCGGTGTCGAACAGGTCAGCGACGCGGCGGAGCGTCCGGTGAGCGCGGCGGCGAGCAGCGCGGCGTCCGGCTCGTGCTTCGCGTACGCCTGCGGGAAACCGCTGCGCTGGACGCGCTGCGCCGCCTCCGTGAGCGGCAGCCGCGAGTAGCCGGGGACCTCGACCAGATGGTCGTAGAACTCGCCCGCCGAGTAGACCGGGTCCTGGATCTGCGCGGCCGTGCCCCACCCCTTCGACGGGCGCTGCTGGAACAGACCGAGCGAGTCACGGTCGCCGTGGTCGAGATTGCGCAGCGCCGACTCCTGGAGGGCGGTCGCCAGCGCGATCGTCACCGCGCGCTCGGGCAGCCCGCGGCGTGTGCCGACGGCGGAGATCGTGGCCGCGTTGGCCGCCTGCTCGGGGGTCATCTCGTACGTGGGGCCGCCGCCGTCGGGCTCGTCCCCGGCGTGGGCCACACAGCGCGGCGGGCCCCCGCCACCGCTCAGATACTGCACCGCCATGTAGCAGGCCACGGCCAGCAGAACGCCGAAGGCACCCGCGACACGCAGGAGGCGCCCGCGGCCGAAACGGGCGCGCGAGACGGAGGAGGAAGGGGATACGGGCTCTGACACGCGCTCACCGTACTGGAGTCGGGGAGTCCCGGCGGCCGGCTCGGGAAGACCCGCCACAGAGGTTCCGCGAACCCGGCGCGCAGGCGCGCGCAGGCGCGCGGAGGTGGTGAAGAACGGCGCGTGGATCATGCGGGACGAGGGGTGTCAGTACGGCGTATTAGGGTCGAAGCATGTCTGAGACACCGCTCGACCTCACCCTGGACGGCCCCGCGCTCACCGCTCGGCTGGTGGACTTTCCCTCGGTCAGCGGCGAGGAGAAGCCGCTCGCCGACGCGATCGAGCAGGCGCTGCTCACCCTGCCGCATCTCACCGTCGACCGGTACGGCAACAACGTGGTGGCGCGTACGGGGCTGGGGCGCGGCGAGCGGGTCGTCCTGGCCGGACACATCGACACCGTCCCGATCGCGGACAACGTGCCCTCCCGGCTCGACGGCGACGGGGTGCTGTGGGGGTGCGGCACCAGCGACATGAAGTCGGGCGTCGCCGTCCAGCTCCGTATCGCCGCGACCGTCCCGGAGCCCAACCGGGACCTCACGTTCGTCTTCTACGACAACGAGGAGGTCGCCGCCGACCTCAACGGGCTCGGACATGTCGCCGCCGCCCACCCCGACTGGCTGGCGGGCGACTTCGCCGTGCTGCTGGAGCCCTCCGACGGCGAGGTCGAGGGCGGCTGCCAGGGCACGCTGCGGGTCCTGCTGCGTACGACGGGGGAGCGGGCGCACTCCGCGCGGAGCTGGATGGGGTCCAACGCCGTCCACGCCGCCACGCCGATCCTCCAGCGCCTCGCCGCGTACGAGCCGCGCCGGCCGGTCGTCGACGGCCTGGAGTTCCACGAGGGCCTGAACGCCGTACGGATCGAGGGGGGCGTCGCCACGAATGTCATCCCCGACGAGTGCACCGTCACCGTCAACTACCGGTACGCGCCGGACCTCACCGAGGAGGAGGCCCTGGCCCACGTCCACGAGGTCTTCGCGGGGTGCGGCGTGGCCGAGTTCGTCGTGGACGACCACTCGGGCGCCGCACGGCCCGGCCTGTCGCACCCGGCCGCCGCCGCCTTCATGGCGGCCGTGGGAGGGCAGGCACGGCCCAAGTTCGGCTGGACGGACGTCGCGCGCTTCAGCGCGCTCGGGGTGCCCGCCGTCAACTACGGGCCCGGCAACCCGCTGCTCGCCCACAAGCGGGACGAGCGGGTGGCCGTCGAGCGGATCACGCACTGCGAGGACCGGCTCCGCGCGTGGCTCACGCGGTAGCGGGAGGCGGGGCCCGGCCGGTCCGCTGGGCCCGGCCCCTGGTCGGGACCTGATCGACTGCCGGAATTTCGCCGTTTGTCACGTCCGCCGATCTACCCTTTCCCAGAACAACGCACAGCAGCGGAGGGAGCAGCTCATGGGCATGCCTGAAGGGGCGCGCAGGCCGGAGGAACAGCGGCTCGGCCCGGTGGTCCGGCGGCGCGAGCAGGTGCAGCCCGGCACGACCGATCAGCGGCTGCTGGACACCGAGGGCGATTCGGAGTGGGTGCACACCGATCCCTGGCGGGTGATGCGGATCCAGTCGGAGTTCGTGGAGGGCTTCGGCGCCCTCGCCGAACTCCCCAGCGCCATCGCGGTCTTCGGCTCCGCGCGCACCCCGGTCGGCACGACGGAGTACGACGCGGGCGTGCGGCTCGGCGGGGCGCTGGTCGACGCCGGGTTCGCGGTGATCACGGGCGGCGGTCCCGGCGCCATGGAGGCGGCGAACAAGGGCGCGCGGGAGGCCTCGGGTGTCTCCGTCGGACTCGGCATCGAGCTGCCCTTCGAGCAGGGGCTCAACGCGCATGTCGACATCGGCGTGAACTTCCGCTACTTCTTCGTCCGCAAGACGATGTTCGTGAAGTACGCGCAGGGCTTCGTGGTGCTGCCGGGGGGCCTCGGCACCCTGGACGAGCTGTTCGAGGCGCTCACCCTGGTGCAGACCCGCAAGGTGACCCGCTTCCCGATCGTGCTCTTCGGCACGGAGTACTGGGGCGGCCTGGTCGACTGGCTGCGCGGCACGGTGGTGGCGCAGGGCAAGGCGTCCGAGAAGGACCTGCTGCTCTTCCATGTCACGGACGACGTGGAGGAAGCGGTCGCGCTGGTCACGAAGGAGACCGGGAACTGAGCCCGGCCCCTCCGTCCGCTCCGCGCCCGTTCGGATGAGCGCGGTCCGCCGGTGCCCCCCCGGTGCGCGGTGAGGCGGGGCCGCGGCGGGCCCCGGCGGGCGGCCGGTGGCCCGCGACGGACGCGACCATGTCCAGCACCTGCCGCGTCTCCGCGACCTCGTGGACGCGGTAGACCCGCGCGCCCAGCCACGCCGAGACCGCCGTCGTCGCCAGCGTGCCGATCAGCCGTTCCTTGACGGGCCGGTCGAGCGTCTCCCCGACGAAGTCCTTGTTGGAGAGCGAGACCAGCACCGGCCACCCGGTCTCCGCCATCTCCCCGAGCCTGCGGGTCGCCTCCAGCGAGTGCCGGGTGTTCTTCCCGAAGTCGTGGCCCGGGTCGATCATGATCGCGTCGCGGCGTACCCCCAGCTCCAGGGCGCGCTCGGCCAGCCCCAGCGTCACCCGCAGGATGTCGGCCATCACGTCGTCGTACGCGATCCGGTGCGGCCGGGTCCTGGGCTCGGCCCCGCCCGCGTGGGTGCACACCAGCCCGGCGCCGTACCGCGCGGCGACCTCCGCCAGCCGAGGGTCGACCCCGCCCCACGCGTCGTTGAGCAGATCCGCGCCGGCCTCGCAGACCGCCTCGCCGACCTCGTGGCGCCAGGTGTCCACACTGATCACCACCTCGGGGAAGCGGCGGCGCACCTCCGCGACGAAGCCGACCGTACGGCGGGCCTCCTCCTCGGCGGTGACCTCGTCGCCGGGCCCCGCCTTCACCCCGCCGATGTCGATGATCGCGGCACCTTCGGCGACCGCCTGCTCGACGCGGTCGAGGGCCGGCCGGTCGCGGAAGGTCGCCCCCCGGTCGTAGAAGGAGTCCGGGGTCCGGTTGACGATCGCCATGATCACCGGCTCGTGGACGCCGAATTCCCGGCGTCCGAGCCGCAGCGTCCCGTCCGTGGAGCGCATGTCCGTGGTTCCTTCCGGCGTTCGGTTCGCCTGCTCGCCGGTGCCCCGGGGCGGGCACCGGTCTCAGGCATTCGTGCGGGTCCGGCCGGCCTCCGGCCGGTCCCGGACGAAAGACCCTAACCTCCTTCCGCGGCGCCCGGTGTCAGTGGCTCGTGGCACGATCGGCACTGGACGTTTCCTGCCCGGGGAGAAGCTCGTGTTCTTGTTCTTGCTCATCGCGATGGTCGTGGTCGTCGCCGCGGTCACCCTCGCGGTCGTCGGCGGCGGCGACAGCGCGGTTCTGCCGGAGGCGTCTCCGGAACAGTTCGTGGACCCCCTGCCCGTGACGCGCCCGGTGGGGCGCGCGGACGTGGAGGCGCTGCGGCTGCCCGTCGGGGCCCGCGGCTACCGGATGGCCGACGTGGACGACGTCCTCAGCCGTCTCGGCGCCGAACTGGCGGAACGGGACGCGCGGATCGCGGAGCTGGAGTCCGCGCTCGCGGGCGCGCAGGCCACCGCGGTGGGCGCCCCCGCCCCCCAAGAAATAACGAGGGGGGGGGAAGCGGGGTGAGGGAGAGTCACCGAGGCGCCGGGGGGGGGAGACCCCGCACGGCCCCCACGCCCAGAGGGGGCGAC
>NZ_JBHZDA010000001.1:0-13845 GCF_042755665.1 Streptomyces sp. NPDC059142 | reverse complement strand
CTTCAAGAAGCCGGGAGAGGAGACCGGGCGATGAGCGAGATCCCCGGCGGCGCGGTCGAGGGACCCGACGGACGGCCCCGCTGCCCCTGGGGCGTCTCCACGGACGACTACCTCGCGTACCACGACGAGGAGTGGGGCCGCCCGGTCCACGGCGACGACGCCCTGTTCGAGCGGCTGTGCCTGGAGGCGTTCCAGTCGGGGCTCTCCTGGATCACGATCCTGCGCCGCCGCGAGACCTTCCGCGAGGCGTTCTCCTCCTTCGCGATCGCGTCGGTGGCGAAGTTCACCGACGACGACCGGGAGCGGCTGCTCGCCGACCCGGGCATCATCCGCAACCGGGCGAAGGTCGACGCGACCCTGGCGAACGCGCGGGTGCTGGCCGACTGGCCCGCGGGCGCGCTCGACGAGCTGATCTGGTCGTACGCCCCGGACGCGGCCCGCCGGCCGGCCCCGGTGACGACGGCCGACGTCCCGGCGGTGACGGACGAGTCCACGGCGCTGGCGAAGGCGCTGAAGAAGCGCGGCATCCGCTTCGTCGGCCCGACGACGGCGTACGCGCTGATGCAGGCGTGCGGCCTCGTCAACGACCATCTGGCGGCCTGCGTGGCCCGTACCCCGGCGGCCTGACCCGGCGCCCCGCCGCGCACCGCCCTCCGCACAGGGCCCCTTCGCACAGGGCCCCTCCGTACACCGCCCCTCCGCGCACGGCCCCGCGCGCCCGGTCGTCCGGGTGTGTCCGGCCGCCGCTCGCGGCTCCCCCCCCCCCCCGCCCCCCGCCCCGCACACCCGGTGACGGTCGCCCGCGTCAGCGCCCCTTGTACAGCGGCTTCTGCTTGGCGAGGAAGGCGTCCACCGCGATCCCGTGGTCCTCCGACGCGCCCGCCCTCGTCTGGAGTTCGTCCTCCTTCTCCAGCGTCTCGGTCAGCGTGTGCTCTGCGCCGTACGTCAGAGCCTCCTTCATCGCCGCGTACGCCACCGTCGGCCCCACGGCCAGCCTCGCCGCCACCCGGGCCGCGGTGGCCGCCAGATCGGCCGCCGGGACCAGCAGGTCGACCAGCCCCCACGCGTGCGCCTCCGACGCCGGTACCGAGCGCGGGAAGAGCAGCAGATCCATCGCGCGGCCCCGGCCGATCAGCCGGGGCAGCGTCCAGGAGATGCCGGAGTCCGCCGTCAGGGCCACACCCGCGAATGACGTGGTGAAGGCGGCCGTGTCGGCCGCGATCCGGTAGTCCGCCGCCAGGGCGAAGCCGAGGCCCGCGCCCGCCGCGACACCGTTGATCCCGGCGACGACCGGCTTGGGCATCCCGGCGATCGCCCGGACGATCGGGTTGTAGTGCTCGCGCACCGTGCTCATCGTCTGCCCGCCGCCCCCCGTGGGATCCTCCGCGAGCAGGGCGGTGTGCTCCTTCAGGTCCTGGCCCACGCAGAAGGCCCGGGACCCCGCACCGGTCAGCAGCACGGCCCGTACGGCGGTGTCGTCCCCCGCCGTCGTCAGCGCGTCCCGGAGCGCGACCTTCGTCGCGACATCCATCGCGTTCATGGCCTCGGGCCGGTTGATCGTGATCGTTGCGAGTCCGTCACTCACCTCGTACAGCACGGTGTCGGCCATGATCGGGTCCCCTTCGCGGCTCGGGCGGTCCTGTCCGGCCCCAGCATGGCGGAGATCACCGGCGCCGGGCATGTGACCTGCGTCTAAGAAAGTTGGCCGCCGGCGGAGCGCGCGGTGGCGAAGTATCGCAGCCGGATCCCCGAAATGCGGCGTTTTGCGAGAGCGCGTTGCGCAAGCGATGCCGTCCGATGTTGGTCATCGGGTCCCGCCATGCGGGATAATGGGCTGGAAGCAATGTGTTCGATGCCGGTGACACAGCGCCTGTCATGGGGCCGCCGGCTGCGATGAGCTGGTTTCAGGAAGGGGAACGAGCATGGCGGCCATGAAGCCGCGAACGGGCGACGGCCCGCTCGAGGTGACCAAGGAGGGGCGGGGCATCGTCATGCGCGTTCCGCTCGAAGGCGGCGGTCGGCTTGTCGTCGAGCTGACTCCGGACGAGGCGGACGCACTCGGCGACGCGCTGAAGAAGGTCGTCGGCTGAGCGGAACGATCACGGTCTTCGGGGTGGGGAGTCACCCCCGGACAAGCAGCCCTCTGCCCCGGTACGGATCCGTCCGTGCCGGGGCAGAGGACTGTCCGCGGCGATCGGGGCGTGCGGCGTTCAGGGTGTACGGCGGCCACGGGGCGGCCACGGTGAACGGCGGCCACGGTGTGCACGGTGGCGCCGGGCGGGCTTCAGGGCCGGTGCCGCGTGCCCGGCGGGCCTCGGTGGGCCCGCGCCCGGGTCAGCCGCGCCGTACCGCGCAGAGCAGACCGTCGCCCACCGGCAGCAGCGTCGACTGGAGCTCCTGGCTCTCCCGTACGGTCCGCAGCAGCTCCCGCACCCGCAGCACCTCCTGGGGCTGGGCCGCCGAGTCCACCGTCCTGCCGTTCGCGAAGGCGCCCTCGAAACAGACCAGCCCGCCCGGTCTGAGCAGCCGCAACGATTCAGCGAGATAGTCGAGGGACTCCAGCCGGTCCCCGTCGCAGAAGACGAGGTCGTACGCGCCGTCCGCGAGCCGCGGCAGTACGTCCAGGGCGCCGCCGGGGATGAACCGCGCCCGGTTGCCGGTGAACCCGGCGGCGCGGAACGCCTGCCGGGCGAACTGCTGGCAGTCGGGCTCCGTGTCGACCGTGGTCAGCACGCCGTCCGGGCGCATGCCCTCCAGCAGGTAGATACCGGAGACACCGGTGCCGGTACCGATCTCGGCCACCGCCTTCGCGTCCAGCGTGGCGGCGAGCAGACGCAGCGCGGCGCCGGTGCCTGGTGACACCGAGCGGAGCCCTGTCTCCCGGGCCCGTTCCCGGGCCCAGTGCAGTGCTTCGTCCTCGGCGACAAAGGCGTCGGCGAACGCCCAGCTCGTCTGCCGGTTGGCGGTAATGACCCTCTCCTTGTCCCCGTTGGCGGCGCAACGGTGACTGTATCCGCTGCGCCCGGGAACCCGCAGATGGGACCGGGCGTTAAGAAGAGCAGAGCGCGAGGCGGGGTGAAGCCCCCGGAGCGGCCCCGGAGACGCCGGGGACCGCCCCCAAATTCACGTAAAGATTCTTATCCGGAGCTAACGGGCGGAGTGGCTATGGTAGGGGCTCCACTGGACACCACCAGAGCCGATAGGGGAGGTGCGGCTGCGCCTGTGGATCGGGGAGGAGTGCTCCGGCGCTTTCTCGGGTCAGCCGGCAAGCCGAAATCCGTGACCAACACCGCTGACCGTTCTCGCTCCACCGACTCCGCAGTTACGGCGACCTTCGCATCGGATGCGGAATCGCAGGCGTGGACGCCTCCCAGTTGGGAGGAGATCGTCAGCACGCACAGCGGACGTGTCTACCGCCTGGCGTACCGCCTCACGGGTAACCAGCACGACGCCGAGGATCTGACCCAAGAGGTCTTCGTGCGCGTCTTCCGCTCGCTGTCGACGTACACGCCCGGCACGTTCGAGGGCTGGCTGCACCGCATCACCACCAACCTCTTCCTCGACATGGTCCGCCGCAAGCAGCGGATCAGATTCGACGCCCTCGGCGACGACGCGGCGGAGCGGCTGCCCAGCCGCGAGCCCTCGCCGCAGCAGGTCTTCCACGACACGCACTTCGACGCGGACGTCCAGCAGGCACTGGACACCCTCGCGCCCGAGTTCCGTGCCGCGGTCGTGCTCTGCGACATCGAGGGGCTGTCGTACGAGGAGATCGCCGCCACGCTCGGCGTGAAGCTCGGCACCGTACGGAGCAGGATCCACCGCGGCCGTTCGCACCTGCGCAAGGCTCTCCAGCACCGTTCCCCCGAGGCCCGGGCCGAGCAGCGCGCGTTCGTGAGCGTGGCCGGGGAGGGCGGAGCGGCGTGAGTGGCACAGGGCCCACCCCCGCCGAGCAGCATCTGGGGGACCGACTCGCCGCGCTGGTGGACGGGGAGCTGGACCATGACGCGCGCGAGCGCGTGCTGGCCCATCTCGCGACCTGTGCCCGGTGCAAGGCGGAAGCCGACGCCCAGCGCCGGCTGAAATCGGCGTTCGCGCAGGCCGCGCCGCCGCAGCTCTCGGCAGGACTGCTCGCCAGGCTCCAGGGGCTTCCCGGCGGGCCCGGATCCGGCTCCGGTGGTGACGACGACGGAAAGGGGCGCCTCGACGGGGGGCGCTTCGGTGAGGGCGCGTTCGGCGACGGCTCCTTCGGCGTCAGGACGGACGGCTTCGGCTATGTCCCGGCACGCCCGCACGGCGGCTCCGTACTGCCCGGCGGCTCCGGATTCCGTATCCACGACGTCGGACGCCACGGCGGCCCCCGCCAGGACGAGGCGCGCTCCCCATGGCGTGCGCGCCGGTTCGCGTTCGCCGCGGCCAGCGCCGTCTCGTTCGCCGCGATGGCCCTCGGCGGGACGATGCCGCTCGGCACGGCCGCCGATGTCATGCCGCGCGGCGCGGGCAACAGCGTGACCCCGATGCGGGCCCCGGGCACCACGGCTCCGGCCACCAGCATCAGCGACTCCTCCCGCCGCCAGGGCGGCGGGACGCCCTCGCGCTCCACGGACCGGCCCGCCGCCACGGCACCGCCCGGCGTGCTCCAGTCGCAGTTGCTCGCCGAACACCCCTTCCCCCAAGCCCTGCTGACCGGCGCCTCGCCGCTGCCGTGGGCACGGGCCACGGGCTCCGCCGTCCTGATCGACGAGCGGACGCCGGGGAACGGCCCCGCGGCCACCCCCGACCCCACCCGGATCGACGCCCCGACGCTGCCGTCCGCCCCGCTTTCCGCCCGGCGCTGACCAGCTCCCTGCGCGGACGTTCGTAAACCTGGTTGAATCCAGGGCAGGGGTGCCCCTGGAGGGCATGGAACGGCAGTTGCGGGGAGAGCATGGACGACGGGAAGCCGACCGGACCGAAGGCGAAGTGGTGGAGCCGGCCCTCCGCGGCCGACGCGCCGCCACCGGAGCCCGACGGCCCGGCGGGGTCCACGGCCTCGAACGCCGCGGTCACGGCGGAACCGCCCGCCGTGACGGCGGAGCCGCCCGCCACGCCCCCGGTGGCCACCGCCGATCCCGAGCCGTCGGACGCGCCCCCGGCGCACCCCCGGCCGCTCCACGAGCCCGACGCGTACAGCACCCCGCCGTACGGCGGCCCCGGGCCCTGGGCGCCCGCGCCCCCGGTGCAGTTCCCCACCCCGGCGGGCGGCACCCCGCTCCCGCCGTACCCCGGGACGCCCCAGCCGCCGCACGCCCCGGCAGCCCACGCACAGGCGGCGCCGCCTGTGCCGCCCCAGCCGCACGCCGGGCCCCCGCAGCCGCACCCCGCGCCCTCCCAGTGGCTCCAGTACGACCCCTGGAGCGCCCCGGCGAGCCGGCCCCTGACCGAGTACGGGGAGCCGCCGGCCCCCCGGCGCGGCAGGGTCGGGACCGCCGCCCTCGTGCTGGTCGGGCTCGCCGCCTGTGTCGTGGGCGGTGCGGCGGGCGCGTACATCGAACGCAACGGCGGCCTCACCAGCGTCGAACTCCCGCAGGCAGGCCCTGAGTCCGCCGGGCGCGCGCCCGAGAGCGTCGCGGGGATCGCCGCCAGCGCGCTGCCCAGCGTCGTCACCCTCCACGTCAGCGGCAGCGGTGAGGCGGGCACCGGCACGGGGTTCGTCCTGGACCGGCAGGGCCACATCCTGACGAACAACCACGTCGTCCAGCCCGCGTCGTCCTCCCGCTCGGGCGGAGAGATATCGGTCACGTTCAGCGGCGGCGAGACCGCCCGGGCGAAACTCGTCGGCAAGGACAGCGGCTACGACCTCGCCGTGGTCAAGGTCACCGGCGTCTCCGGGCTGAAGCCGCTCCCGCTGGGCAACTCCGACAACGTCCAGGTCGGCGACCCGGTCGTGGCCATCGGCGCGCCCTTCGACCTCTCCAACACGGTGACCTCCGGGATCATCAGCGCCAAGCAGCGCCCCATCACCGCGGGCGGCGAGAAGGGCGACGGCAGCGACATCAGCTATGTCGACGCCCTCCAGACCGACGCCCCCATCAACCCCGGCAACTCCGGCGGACCGCTGGTGGACGCCCGGGCCCGGGTCATCGGGATCAACAGCGCCATCCGCGCCGCCGACAGCGGCACGGGGCTCGGCACCGGCCAGTCGGGGTCGATAGGGCTCGGCTTCGCCATCCCCATCAACCAGGGCAAGCGCGTCGCCGAGGAGCTGATCAACACCGGCAAGGCCACCCACCCGGTGATCGGGGTGAGCCTCGACATGGAGTACGCGGGCGACGGCGCCAAGGTCGGCGACAAGGCGGCCGACGGCGGGCCCGCCGTCACCTCGGGCGGCCCCGGCGACAAGGCGGGCATCAGGCCGGGCGACATCATCACCGAGGTCGACGGACAGCGGGTGCACAGCGGCGAGGAGCTGATCGTGAAGATCCGCGCGCACCGCCCCGGGGACCGGCTGGAGCTGACGCTCGTACGGGGCGGCAAGGAGCGCACCATGAGTCTGTCCCTCGGTTCCGCGGACGGCACCTGACGGTCACCGGAAGGTACCGCCCGGACAGTTCGGGCAGGTACCGTGGAGCGGCCCGGCCCCCGCCCCACCTCGACCCCGTGCGGACCAGGACCGTCCCGTCCTCTTCCCGCGTGCATGGAGAACACAAGGAGCAGCAAGGTGTTCAACGACATTGGCGCCCTTGAGGTGATGACGATCGCGGTCCTCGCCGTGATCGTCTTCGGTCCGGAGAAGCTGCCCAAGGTCATTCAGGACGTCTCCCGCTTCATCCGGAAGGTCCGTGAGTTCTCCGACAACGCGAAGGAGGACATCCGTTCCGAGCTGGGTCCGGAGTTCAAGGACTTCGAGTTCGAGGACCTCAACCCCAAGAACTTCGTGCGCAAGCAGCTCATGGACAACGACGAGCTGGGGCTCAAGGAGATCCGCAGCACCTTCGACCTCCGCCAGGAGATGAACGACATGGCGGACGTGGTGAACGGCCGGGAGGGTGACTCCGACGAGCAGGAGACCCCCGCGCCCGCCATAAGCGCCGCGAACGGCGCGGCCGTCGGTGCCGCGGCGGCGGCCGGCGGCGGGTCCGCCACACCCGATCTCCTCAAGAAAACCCCGGCTTCCCCGCAGCCGCCCGACCTGCTCAAGAAGGGCGAAAAGCCCGCTCCTGTCGAACGGCCCCCCTTCGACGCAGACGCCACCTGAGCCCGACCAATCCCTACGAGTCGGGAGCGGGTGGCTATCCTCCATCTGTCCGGAAGTGAAACGCCCGTCGGGGGCGGATCGCGCTGGACGACCGAGATCGAGGAGGCGCGGGCAGATGGAGACCACGAGTCGGGCGGGTGCGCGGGACGCGGCCGGACCAGCCCCTTCCGAGGGAGGGCATACGGGTCTTCGTTCCCTCGCCGCCTATATGCGGGCGCCTTTTCCCTGGTACGGGCTGGACGACGCGTTCACGGGACCGCGCTGGCTGATGCAGGTCGGGGCGACCGCCGACGGCACCGTACGGCACGGCGCCACGGGCCACGGGGAAGAGCCGTCGATAAGACCGGACGCGGACGCCGCGGACCGGGAGCGCTTCGCGGTGGTCGTCACGGTGGCCCACAGCGCCGTACACCGTACCGGTGACGGTACGGGGCATCTGGACGCCACGACGGCGTCCTCGGCGGCCTGGCTGGCCGGGTCGGGGCTGCTGGCCTCCACCTGGCCCCCGCAGCTCGACCACATCCTGCGCGCAGAATGGCTGGCGCAGCAGACGGAGGCCGCGTTCGAGCTGGCCGACGACCTGACCGGGTCCGCCTGGTCGATGCTCTCGCTGCCCGTCGACGGCGAGCCGACGCCCTTCCACTACCGCGAGTCCGAGTTCGGCTGGGTGCTGGCCGGGTCCGCGCGCGGCGAGGTCCACCTCGGTGCGTACGGGCGCGGGATGAGCGCGTACGGCATCGGCTTCTCGATGATCGACGACATCCGCTCGTACGGTCCCTGACGGCCCCGTACGCGGTACAGGCCCCGGCGGGGCACGGAGCCGCGAGCGGCGGGCCCCCAGGTGCTCACACGGAGACACGGGTGCTCACAGGTAAGGGGCGACCACCATGGACGGCCGCCCCTTACACATACGGCCCCGGAGCGCCGTACGGCCCTCTGGCGCCTCAGAACTTGTTGCGGGGTGTGATCCCCAGCGACATGCCCGACAGGCCGCGCTGGCGCCCGCCCAGCCTGCCCGCGATGGTGCGCAGCGCCGACGCCGCAGGCGAGTCCGGGTCGGAGAGCACGATCGGCTTGCCCTCGTCGCCGCCCTCGCGCAGCCGTACGTCGATCGGGATGGCGCCCAGCACGGGCACCTCGGCGCCGGTCGTCCGCGTCAGCCCCTCCGCGACCAGCTTGCCGCCGCCGGTGCCGAAGACGTCGATCATCTCGTCGCAGTGCGGGCAGGGCAGCCCCGACATGTTCTCGACCACGCCGACGATCTTCTGGTGGGTCTGCACGGCGATCGAGCCGGCCCGCTCCGCGACCTCGGCCGCGGCCTGCTGCGGGGTGGTGACCACCAGGATCTCGGCGTTCGGCACGAGCTGCGCCACCGAGATCGCGATGTCGCCGGTCCCCGGCGGCAGGTCGAGCAGCAGCACGTCCAGATCGCCCCAGTAGACGTCCGCCAGGAACTGCTGGAGCGCGCGGTGCAGCATCGGGCCGCGCCACACCACCGGCGCGTTGCCCGGGGTGAACATGCCGATGGAGATGACCTTCACGCCGTTCGCGGACGGCGGCATGATCATGTTCTCGACCTGGGTGGGCCTGCCGTCCGCGCCGAGCATCCGCGGCACGCTGTGCCCGTAGATGTCCGCGTCCACGACCCCGACCTTCAGGCCGTCGGCCGCCATCGCCGCCGCCAGGTTGACCGTCACCGAGGACTTGCCGACGCCGCCCTTGCCGGAGGCCACCGCGTACACCCGGGTCAGCGAGCCGGGCTTGGCGAAGGGCACCTCGCGCTCGGCGGCGCCGCCGCGCAGCGAGGCCGCCAGCTCGCGCCGCTGCTCGTCGCCCATCACGTCCAGCGTGACGTCGACGCGGGTGACGCCCTCGACCCGGGCGACCGCGTCCGTGACGTTCCGGGTGATGGTGTCGCGCATCGGGCAGCCGGACACCGTGAGATAGACCGTGACAGCCACCGCACCGTCCGCGGCGATCTCCACCGATTTGACCATCCCCAGATCGGTGATGGGCCGGTGGATCTCGGGGTCGTTCACCGTCGCCAGCGCTTCGCGCACCGCTTCTTCCGCGGGAGCGGCGGTTCCGTACGTGTCGGTAGCCATACCGAGATGGTACGGCGATCCGTACGCCCGCCGACAAGTCCGTCAGCGGTCGGTCTCCGCCCGCCCCTCCGGCGGCTCGTCACCCGGCTCGACCGGGGGGACGAGGCGCTGCTCCGCCATCTCCCGCACCAGATCCTGGAGCTCCGAGCGGATCCAGTCGCGGGTCGCGACCTCGCCCAGACCGATGCGCAGCGCCGCGATCTCCCGCGTCAGGTACTCGGTGTCCGCGATCGACCGCTCGTTCTGCTTGCGCTCCTGCTCGTGGGTGACCCGGTCCCGGTCGTCCTGCCGGTTCTGCGCCAGCAGGATCAGCGGCGCCGCGTACGACGCCTGGAGCGACAGCATCAGCGTCAGGAAGATGAACGGGTACGGGTCGAAGCGCCACGGGGCGGGCGCGAAGACGTTCCACACCAGCCACACGATGATGACCAGCGTCATCCAGACGATGAAGCGGCCCGTCCCCAGGAAGCGAGCCACCCGCTCCGAGAGCCGCCCGAACGCCTCCGGGTCGTACTCCGGCAGCACCCTGCGCCGCTGCGCCCTCGGCTGGTCCAGCCGGACCCGCCCGCCGCGCGTCAGCGCCGTCGACCCGGCCACGGCGCCGGCCTTCGGCCGCTCCCGGGGCCCGATGCCCTCGTTGTTGTCCCGCCGCTCAGGCGCCACGGTCCGCCTCCCCGCCGTGGAACCCGGTCTCGCGCCAGTCGTCCGGCAGGAGGTGGTCGAGCACGTCGTCGACCGTCACCGCGCCGAGCAGCGCCCCGCCGTCGTCCACGACCGGCGCCGAGACCATGTTGTACGCGGCGAGATGGCTGGTGATCGCGGGCAGCGGGGTGTCCGGCGCGAGCGGCGGCAGATCGCTGTCCACGATCGAACTGACCAGGGTGTACGGCGGGTCCCGCAGCAGTCGCTGGAAGTGCACCGTGCCCAGGTACTTGCCCGTGGGCGTCTCGTCCGGCGGGCGGCACACGTAGACCTGGGCCGCGAGCGCGGGGGAGAGGTCCTGCTGCCGCACCCGGGCCAGCGCGTCCGCGACCGTGGCGTCCGGGCGCAGCACGATCGGGTCGGTCGTCATCAGACCGCCCGCGGTGCGCTCCTCGTACGACATCAGGCGCCGTACGTCGGCCGCGTCGCCGGGGCGCATCAGGGTCAGCAGCCGCTCCTTGTCGGCCTCGGGCAGCTCGGAGAGCAGGTCGGCCGCGTCGTCCGGGTCCATCGCCTCCAGGACGTCGGCGGCGCGCTCCTCCTTGAGCTTGCCGAGGATCTCCACCTGGTCGTCCTCGGGCAGCTCCTCCAGGACGTCGGCGAGCCGGTCGTCGTCGAGCGCCGCGGCGACCTCGGCGCGCCGTTTCGGGGTGAGGTGGTGGAGCACATTGGCGAGGTCGACGGGGCGCAGCCGTTCGAAGGTGGCCACCAGGTTCTCCGCGCCCTGCCCCTCCTCCTCCAGCGAGAAACCGCTGACGGCCGACCACTCGACGGTCAGGGTCTCGCCCGCCCGCCGTCCGCCACCGCTCTTCCAGGGCGTCGCGCGCCCCATCAGCTCCCGGCGCAGCGCGCCGCCCTTGCCGCCGCGCCGTACGAAGACCTTGTCGATCTCCCAGTCGCGGCGCGCGGGGAGCTGTGACACGGAGATGTCGAGGACGGTGACCTCCTCGCCGTCCTCCACCAGCCGGACCCGGCGGTCGAGCAGTTCGCCGAGGATCAGGCGCTCGGTGGGGCGCTGCTCGAAGCGGCGCACGTTGAGCACCCCGGTGGTGATCACCTGGCCCGACTCGATGCCGGTGACCCGGGTGATCGGCAGGAAGATCCGCCGCCGGCTGAGGACCTCCACGACCAGGCCGAGCAGCCGCGGCGGCCGGCCCGCGACGCGCAACACGGCGACCAGGTCACGGACCCGGCCGACCTGGTCGCCGGTGGGGTCGAAGACCGGCACGCCGGCGAGGTGCGAGACGAAGACACGGGGGACGCCTGCCGCCATTTCAGCGCGCCTCCTTGTCTTCTATGGCCTTGGTTTTCCTTCTATCCAGCGTCATGACGGGTTCAGGCTAGCCCGTACCGCTGCGGCACGCGCTGACGGATCCGTCCGTCCGGCCGTTCGTACCGCTCTCTGTTCTGGGGTCCACGCGGCCCGGGTACGCTGCGGTCTGCCACCCCCCAGCAGCGTATGAGAGGCAGTGCGTCTGTGATCGTTCCCCTGTCGTCCGACCGCTCCCGCCGGGCCGTCCTTCCCGTGGTGCTCTGCCTGGGACTCACGGCGGTTCTCACGGCGTGCGGCGGCGAGACCGAGGATCCGGACAAGGGGACGAACGGGGTGGGCAAGCTCACCGCCGTCGAGATCGAGAGAAAGGCCAAGACGGCGGCGGACGCGGCCGGCGCGGTCCATCTCTCCGGCGCGCTGGTCAGCGAGGGCGGGACGTACCGGCTCAACATGCGGCTGAAGGAGAACGGCGGCACCGGCACCGTCACCTCGAAGAACAGCACCTTCCAGCTCCTGCGTATCGAGGACGAGCTGTATCTGAAGGCCGACGCCGGGTTCTGGAACCACGCCGACGACTCCAAGGACGCGCCGAGCGCGGCGCCCGGCGGCGGCTCGGACGCGGAGGCCGCGGGCAAGCTCAAGGACAAGTACGTGAAGGTCCCGCCGGACGACCCGTCGTACAAGCAGCTCAGCGGTTTCACGGACAAGAAGGTCCTCCTCGCCGGGATACTGACTCTCCACGGGGCGCTGGACAAGGGCGACCGCGACCGGATCGGCGGCGTGCGGACCATCAAGATCAACGGCACCAAGGGCGCGGGCGGGACGCTGGACGTCTCCCTGGAGGGCACGCCGTACCCGCTGCAACTGCTGCGCGCGGGCGGCGCGGGAACGCTCTCCCTGACCGAGTGGGGCAAGGACTTCGAGCTGGCGGCCCCGACGAAGAGCCAGACGGTCGACTACGGCACCGGGCTCCCGAAGTCCGGGGACTGATTCCCCTCAGCGGCGGGTCTTCCTCCCGCGCCGCAGCAGCAGACGGCCGAGCGAGGCGGGCACGGGCTCGCGGGTCGTCGCCGGGGTCTCCAGCGGTACGGCGGCCAGGGAGCCCTGCGGCAGCTCGGTGATCGTCTCCGCGGGCACCAGCCGCACCACCCGGCACTCGCGGGCCCAGCGTTCCGTCATCGTCTCGGCGTCCGGCGCGTTGAGCCGCTTGCCCTTCAGCTCGGCGACCGCGCTCTCCCACTCCGGCGAGCGCGGCGCCAGCTCGGCCACGACCGCCGTCCAGGCGATCAGCCGGCCGCCCTTGTCCTTGCTGCGCACGGTCACCTCGGCGGGAGCCCCGTCCACGAGCCCCGGCAGCGGCTGCTCCCCGGGCCCGTCCCCGACGATCAGCGCGGCGCCCTCGTGCCATACGTGCCAGAGCGCCCGGTCGGGGCCGGAGCCCCGTACCCACACGAGGCCGGACTTCTTGGTGGCCTCCTCGACGAGCGCCTGCCCGAGCTGTGGTTCTGTCATGCGCGCAGCCTATCGGCGGCGCCGGGACGGGCGTACGGCGCTCTCCGTCAGGACAGGTCGAAGAACCGGCCGACGAGGAGGAACAGCGCGCCCATGGCGCCGAACCACTGGAGGACGAGCAGAGGGGGCATCTGGTTCTCCTTGCTCGCCCCCTCCTCGTCCTCCCGCCGCGCGACCTCCCGTACCTTCTCGCGGTGTCCGAGGGGGCCGACCGCGCAGGAGAGCGCCATGACGGAGTAGTAGAGCAGGATCTGCCGCGCCGACCAGCCGGCCTTCGCCGCCCCGAAGCCACCGAGTGCGACCAGGAGGAGCGCGGCGGCCACACAGATCTTGACCTTCTGTTCCCGCGTCGACATGAGCGGGACCCAGACCCGGATCATCGCCGCGCCCGCGAGCGCGGCGAGGGCGAGCAGGACGGGCAGCGGGAGCGCGGAGAGAGACATGGGGCCTTCCGTAGGGCGCCGATGGGGGACGCGTTCACCTCGGCCGGTTCATCCGCCGGTCGCGACGAAGGAGAAAACGATCCAGACGAGGACCGCGCAGATGAAGACCCAGAGGGCCCACGTGGGCGGTTCGGCCTCTTTCCAGTCGACCTTCTCCCCGGCCGCCTGACGCCGGTACAGCTCTTTTCGCCTGCCACTGGGGAAAGCCATCAGCACGGCCGTCATCGCCAGGGCTCCACCGAGGCTGAAGAGCAGGACATCGACCGATTCGCCCTTGGCGAGTCCGAGTCCTGTCCCGCCGCAGAGCGGGACGAGCATCCACAGGAGCGCCGACCGCTGACCCCAGGTGGCGGTGAGCACGCAGTGGACGAGCGCGAAGGATCCCATCCCGAGGGTGAAGACGAGAAAGACGACGTGGCGCGGTATGTCGAGCACGGATCTCCCTTGCGGACGGGCTGCACGGAAGGGGCCTTTAACAGGTGCCGATCACTCTTTCAGGGAGGTGGGTAGCGGAAAAGACAAACCCCACAGGCCAAGCGGGGGTGTGGGGGTGGGGGGGGGGGGGGGAGAACAAGA